>NZ_FUYT01000007.1:0-267439 GCF_900167995.1 Luteibacter sp. 22Crub2.1 | reverse complement strand
TCATACTGGCGTTGCCAGGTGCCGATGAGACCGGCATTGCGGACGTTGAACAACGCCGTGGCTTGCCTGAGCGACAAACCCTCAGCCTTAATTCGCTGAAGAACTTCCATTTTGAAGGACACGTCGTAATACGTGTGCTTCCGCGACAAACCGGCACGCCCATGCAGTAGGTAGGCATCCCGCCAGCGGCGGACCATCGAATAGTCGAGGCCGTGCCGCATGGCTACCTCTCCGCCCGACGTGGTCCCCTGAGCCGCCTCTTGCGCGACTTTTATCTTGAAAGCAGCGTCGTACTTCGCCATAAAAAAACACCCCAGAGATTGGACGGGTGTCCAACTTCTGGGGTGCAGTTCATTCGGCGGGGTTTCTCGTTTCCGGGGCTTTGACCCCTATAACTCGACGAGGTCCGTAAAGTCGACGTTGCCGCCCGCCGATGCGGCGATCACGTTTTGCTGGACCACGCCCGGAAACAGGTTCTGGGCGACGCCGGCGTGGTTTTCCCTGTTGAACAGATAGGGCAGGTGCGACCACACGCGATACCCGAGCGCCTTCATCGCTTCCACTTCGCCGGCTGCCTGTTCGCTGCCGGAAAGCCGGGCGTAAATCAGTGGCCGATACGTCTTCAGTGTTTCGACACCGCCCGCGATCAGGTCGATCAAGGCATTCGTTTCGTTGATCTTGAGCAACTGCAGCGACGCCAGCCGGAGGCTGTCGAGCGTCACGCCGCGAACGCTCTCGTCCGGACGACCGTCGCCACGGAGCACGTGCGGGCCACGTGAGCCTCCCAGCCACACCGCATGGGCAAACACGTTATCCAGACCGTTGAGCGCGATGGTCGCGCACGATTGCTGGAACCGGATGCGTCGTGGCTCGACCATATGCACCTGACCCCCGGGGCCCACGGCCCGCGACATCCAGAGCGCGTGCGCGGCGTACTCCGCACCGAACTCGAGCACGACGTGCCGCTCATCGACGAGGGCGCTGAGCAGGTCCGATGTCTGTTCGGTCCATTCGCCGTAGGTTTTCAGCGATCGGGCGATCATATTGTCCGTGGGCACAGCCGCTGCGATGCCGTAGCGGGTGGACCAGAAAGGCGTGGAGGGATCGTGTGGAGACGTCGTAACGGTCATGAAGAAGGCTCGCCGGGCAATGACGGGGTGGATTCACGGATGCTTTCGTAGAACGCGGTGATCTCCTGCCGGCACGCGGCAGCCTGATCGGTGAGGGACGGCTCCTGTTCCGCGAGGAAGGCATGCAGCAGCGCCAGGGAGCACACGTCCCGCGCATCGTTGCCCGATAACAGGCGCGCACGTGCGAGCGCCGTCCGCGCGATGAGTAACGAGATGGATGGATCGGGCTGCCCGGACCCGGACGCGGTCATGGCGTGGCACAACCGTTCGACCTCCGCCAGGCGCGCCTTGAGCGCGTCGCCGCGTACCCAGGACGCCCAGGCGAGGTGCACATCGATCAGGGCATGGATGCCAGCTCGATCACGAGGTTCGTTCTCGCCTGAGTACCGCGCGACGAGCTCACGTACGGCGAAGAGGCGCCTCGCGCCGGTCAGGCATTCGACGTCGCCGAGTGCGCTGCGTATGGCGAACGAGATGGCGATGTCAGGCGACGGCAGCGGCAACAGGTCGACCGATTCCGGCACCATGTACAGCAACGGCGTTTCGAAAGGGGATGTGCGGTAGACCCACGTCGGATGCGAGGGGATGCCCTGTGCGTCGGTCCTGCGCACGATGGGGCTGTCGCTGAAATGCGCGGCGATGGACAGCGGTTGTGACAGTGGACGGAGGCGTCGCTTGCGTCGCCATCGTCGGATCGCGATCGCGGCGACGCCGGAACCGAACGTGGCAAGGCATGAGACGATCCACGAAGCGGGAGCGTCGGTTCGCCCGCTTTTCTCTTCTGAGGGACGCGAGGCCGGTGCGCCCGGTGCCGGTGTGCGGGTGGCGTCGACAGGTCGCCTCGCTTTTTCCTGCGCCTCCATCGCATCGAGCATGCGCGAGACGTCGCGCATCTGGCGTGCGCGCCGCGCGCGCAGCTCATCGCGGTCGTCGGTTTCCGTGCAGGCCACGAGCACGCAGGCGAGCAGGGAAAGCACGCCCGGCGAAAGGCGGGGAAGTGTGGGAAAGAGCAGCATCGCGAATTCGACATCCGTGGTCGCCGACGCCCGGATGGGCGAGGGGACTGCGATCTTAGGTGGCGATGCCGGTCGAAATCGATGGAATTATTCTGAGTTTTCGGTCGGATTTGCGTCGCGCTGGTCGTGCCTTGACAAGAATAGTCGACGAAGCGATGGTGCACGCGCGACTCGGGACGAGTCGGCAAGGATGAAGTGACGATGCGTTGGAAAACCGTGGGATGGGTCGCCCTGTCGGCCTTATTGGTTGTCGTGTGGTTGGTTGCTCTTCGCTTGTCGGGCGCGGTGTTGCTTGCCTGGCTCGGTCTGAGCGAGCGCGTTGCACTCAGCGGCGATACGTACGGACAGTACTGGACTGCGCGCATGCTTCCTGACGTCGCGCCTTACGTCTGGCGGATATGGCTGTCCGGTGCCGCGGGTTTTTTGCCGCCGCTCGTGGCATGGGGGGACGGCCCTTTGGCTTTACGTCCGGTGGCTGGCGGCGCGTCGTGTGGCATTTCCCACGCGTTTCGCGACGCGCTCCGAGCTGCGTGACGCGGGTATGCTCGATGCCGATCACGGTGTAGCTGTCGGTATGCGAGGCGGTCGGGCACTTCGCTGGGCAGGGCCAGGGCATCTCGCGTTGTGCGTTCCGGACGAAGCCCGGGCGGAAGCTCAGTTGGTGTCATCTCTGCTGGATACGCCCGGCAGCGTTGTCGTCCTGGATTGCGAGAGCCGCTTGTGGCGCGCGACCTCAGGCTATCGAGCGACACTGGGGACCGTTCGGCTCATCCGTCCATTCGCGTCCGACGGCATCTCGACTCACTGGAACCCATTGGGCCGCTTTTCCCCGGAAGCTGATCGGCGCCGCGAGGAGCTGTCGGCGATCGCCAGCATGCTCTACGACGAGCGCAGCTATGGCGCAAGGCCGATGCGTGAAGCGAAGGATGCCTTCACCGCTTTCGCCGGATACGTTTACGATGACGCGGCGGCCCGACGAGCCCTTGGCGGATCGGAGAGCGATCCAACGGCTACGTTCAGGATGATCCATCAGGTCGTGTCCCGGGCACGTGCCGACGGCAAGTCGGCGATAAAGAAAATGCTCGGCAAGGGTTTCGTCGCCGGCGACACCCGTGCTGGGCTTGATTCGTTGCTTCGCCTGCCGAACCGCGTGCTCAGGGAGCGCCTTGCGTCGGTCGAGGGTCCACTGCCGGCCTTTAGTACGGCATTCGCGGGCAGTGTCATGTCCGGCCCGGATACCTGCGCAGCGATACAGCATGGGGCTGCCGTCTCGATTTACCTGTCGGTTGGCGACGATCTGTCCCCGGACCAGCGCCGGGTGGCAACGATTCTGCTCTGGGACCTGATCCGACTGGGGCTCGGGCGCCGCTCCGGCGCCGCGGAGTTCACCTGTCTGATCAATGGCATCGAGCGGGTTGGACTGGTCGAGAATCTGTCTCGTGTCCTTCATGAAACGGGTCAGGACGGACCACGGTTTGTACTTCGTACCGCTCAGCCCGCCCGTTGGCGCGAGGTCTATGGGTCCCGTGCCGAGGTCGAGGCGATGAGCGCGATGGCTTGCCGGGTCGTCCAGGCACCGTCACGCCGCGCGGATGAGAACGACTTCATGGATATGTTGGGCTTCGCTAACGAGGCCGGCCGACAGCGTCCACTTCACTTCGACCCATCGCGGGCCACTCAATTACGTCGCGATCTTGCCCGGCTAGTGCCGGGCCAGCAGATGGTGGTGGCCGAGAGCCTCGCTGGCCCTGTTATCTGCACCACGCGGTCGCCGCTGCGCGACCGGCATCTCGTCCCACGCCTCCTTCCTCCTGTTACGGTCGATCCCCTGGATCTCGGAGACCCCTGCATGCCCCCACGAACCCTTCGCGCGATTGGCGCCACAGCCGCCCTGGCTCTTGCAGCCACGGCGTGCTCGCAGGACAAGCCGGCATCGTCCGACCAGGCTGTCGCCGCGCAGGCGAAGAAGGACGGTCTGACGGTCGACCAGGAGCGCTTCCTCCAGGAGGCGGTTGGGAAGCGTGATCCCAATTACAAATGGGAGGGGTACAGCGAGAAGCTGGTGCCGGCGAAGCTGGGGCCAAACACGTTCTTGTTTCCGATGAATCTTTATGAACATCAGACGGGACCGGATTTCCAAGGGTCGGTAGGGTTCACGCTGCGGTGGCCTACGCTCGAGGCATTTCCGGCAGGTGCTGTCCGAGACCGTGCATATGCAGGCGCCTATCTTGACGAGGCAATAAGCGTTCGTCCGAGATATGTGGATAAGGTGCCGATCGAGGACGTCGTAAGAACCTCTATTTCGCCGCACCCATGGAACCAACCGGACGACCCGATTTATCACCTCTCGCTTCGGACTAAGGGAGGGGCTGTCGATGGTCTTGTGCCGTATTACATCGATATGGCGAAACTGAAGGCATACCTCTCGAGAAGAGGCGCGCCTGTTGACGATGAAAACCTCACAGGACTAGGCAAAGATTGGTTTGTTTCATACTCAACGGGTGGTAAGCCGGTTACATTCATATCTTGCAGCCCGCGAGAAATTCGTGGCGCAAATTTAGTCAACGAACGGTTAGAGGATACCGCGGCGGGTATCGATCGCGGTACGTGTAATCAGGAGTTCGTGATTGAAGAGTTCCAGATTGCGGTGAATGTCACCTATCTTCGCGCTTACATGAAAGACTGGAAACGTATCGAGACGAGGATCAGGTCGCTATTCGACCAGGCCCTGCAAAATGCGGCAAACGGAGCCGGACGATGAATGGCCTCAACGACAAGGATATGGAGATTCTTCAGGCCTATGCTGAGGCGGGGAATCGTGAGCGCTACTGGAACTATCTCGCCAATCATGCGGGCGCAGACGGTTACGGCCTTCTCGCGCTGGGTGTTGTACGGAACGACAACATGCCAGGCGCTGTCGCAAACAACTACGCGCAGTCGTATGCGAAAGACCACGACCATGTGGTTCTCGACGAACGCGGCTGGGAGGCTTTTGGCAGGGATCTTGTCCGTAACGACTTCCAGCGACGCGCTCTTCACATGGCCCAGAACGAGCCGCAGTTGGCATTGAATCTTCCGGCAGCGGACATTCAAGATGCCCATGCTCAGTCATTCGGGAAGGCGTCGATCGGGGCTGATGCCTGGACACCGAATATACTTCTCAACGCGGCGCGCGCTGGCGGAGGTGAGCCAGCTGTAGAGAAGGTCTGGCACACCATGCTCGATAGCCGTTTCATCGGTGTACCTCGCCTCGGCGATACCACTTATGGTGTCCTTGGAAAATACGGGGATTACGTCGCCGATAAAGGTGAATACATGGGTGCTCTCATCCGAGCGGAGCGCACGGCGGCATTTTCCTCCTCGTATGTCGACCCTGATCACATCAATCGTGACATCAACCACTACGAATACGACGCTCGTTCAAAAGGCTGGACGTCCTATGTGAATACCGATGTTGCGGAGTTCGGCTTTCGCAGCCCGTCTGAGCGCGTCACCGATCCGGCCTTGATTCGAGACCTCAATGATGCGCGTGAGGTTCGACTTGAGCGTCAGCACATGGCGGCAAAGGTACACCCGGATGACCCGTATCGCGAAATTGCGCAGAGCCCGCATACGGTTGCCGACACGACCGCTCCAAAGTCGCCGTCGGTTGACTCGACCGTCCTTGCGCGCTCTGTGGATCCGGCGCTTTACGATGACCTCCGAGCGAGGCTGCCGGAGGGTACCGCGCCGGATCGACTTGCCCAGGTGACGCTTGCCGCGCGGCAGGCCGACATACGGGGCGGCGACATTCAGGGTATTTCGTTGCAGAACGATTCGACGTTGCTTGTGCACGGACGTCACCCGGGTGACCGTGCTGTCGTCGATATCTCTAAGCCGCCGCCCACCGTCGAGCAGACGGTCGCGCATGCCAATGCTTATGCAGGGCAGCAAACGCAGCAATGGGCCCAGTTTCATTCCGAGCAGCAACAGATCGAAGCTCAGGCCCAACAGCAGGCACAGACTCAGACACAGTCGCAGTCCGGTCCGGCTATGTCTGGACCTCGAATGGGCTGAAGCTCGCCCACGTCCGTCATCACGTCATTACGCTCGAACTCCCGGCTAACAGAGACCTGTGCATGAATCGTTCAGCCAGCGGCGTGCTCGCCACCGATCCAGCTCGCACGCAGCAGGTCACCGCCAATCCAGTAACAAAGCTCCGGCAAATGCCGCACGTTCCACGCCGCCAGATCGGCACGCTTGCCAACCTCCAGCGTGCCACGGTCGACCAGCCCGAGCGCACGCGCGCCGTTAACCGTGGCCCCGCGAAGCGCTTCTTCCGGCGTGAGGCGGAACAGCGTGCAGGCCATGCTCATCGCCAGGCGTAGCGAAAGCAGGGGCGAGGTGCCGGGGTTCAGATCCGTCGCGACAGCCATCGCGACGCCATGCTCGCGAAAGCGGTCGATGGGCGGCGGACGCGTATCACGCAATGCGTAGTACGCGCCGGGCAGGAGCACGGCGACCGTACCGGCTGCCGACATCGCCCGGACGCCTTCCTCGCTGGTCCATTCGAGATGGTCGGCGGACAGGCCCCCATACTGCGCGACGAGTGCCGCGCCGCTGAGGTCGGAGAGTTGTTCGGCGTGCAGCTTGACCGGCAGGCCAAGCGCGGTCGCTTTCGCAAACAGCCGGTCCGTCTCCGCATGCGTAAAGCCGATGCCTTCGCAGAAGGCGTCCACCGCGTCGACCAGACCTTCGTCCGCGAGCGATGGCAGCATGGTGTCGCAGACCAGCGTGACGTACTCGTCGCGCCGTCCGGCATATTCAGGAGGCAGGGCATGCATGCCGAGAAACGTGGTGCGTACATCGACGCCCAGCGTTTCCCCGATGCGTCGTGCGACGCGCAGCATGCGCCGCTCGGCATCCGGCTCCAGGCCGTAGCCGGATTTGATCTCCAGCGTGGTGACGCCATCCGCGAGCAGGGCCCGCGCACGGGGCAGCGACTGGCGCAGCAGTTCGTCCTCACTCGCCGCCCGCGTGGCGCGCACGCTCGACACGATGCCGCCACCGGCGCGGGCGATCTCCTCGTACGTGGCGCCTTCCAGCCGTTGCTCGAATTCCTGCGCTCGCTCGCCGCCGAAGACCAGATGCGTGTGGCAATCGACAAGACCGGGCGTGACCCAGCAACCCGGCAGCGACTCGACACGATGGGCGAGCGCGTGCGGATCGCCGGGCAGCTCGGCGCGAGGTCCGACAAAGGCAATGACGCCGTCCCGCCAGCCGATGGCGCCTTGCTCGATCGCACCGTAAGCCTCGCCGTTGTCGGTCAGCGTGGCCAGCCCGACATCGAGGAGGAGGTGGTCCCAGCGGGTATCGGCGGTCATGGCGAGGGGCTCGGCTCGGGAGTGGGAGGCGTTTCGCGACGCGCGCGTTCGGCCTCGTACTGCACGATCAGTACGTCGGCCAGAGCCTTGTACACCGGAACGCGGCAGACCAGAGCCGACGCGCCGCGCGCGAGCAGGCAGGCGGCCATGATCGGCAGGGCCATCATGTGGTTGGCCGTCAGTTCCAGCGAGATCACCGTGGCGGTGAGTGGTGCCTGGGTGACGCCGGACAGATATGCCGCCATGCCCAGAAGCACCACGGCGGAGGTGTCCGCGCCGGGCAGCAGCTGAGCGATGTTGCCACCGAAGCCCGCGCCCACCGCCAGTGCGGGCGAGAAGATGCCACCGGGAATACCTGCCCACGCCGACGCGATGTTGCCCAGAAACTTGAGCACGCCGAACAGCGGGCCGGTGTCGCTATGTCCCTGCAGGATGTCCTGTGCCTGCGCATAACCGGTGCCATACAGACCGTTGGCGCTGAGCAGGCTGAGCAGCACCAGGGCCAGACCGCAGGCCGCGGCGAAGACGATCGGCTGACGCGCGCGCAGACGGCCCATCGCACCGCGCAGTCCCAGCGTGGACGGAATGATCAGCCGGGCGAACAGGCCTCCGGCCAGACCGCCGACGAGCCCGGTGAGCAGCACGGCGATCCACGCGCGGCCGAGGGGCAGGGTGGCCGTGATGTCGCCGAAGTAGGCGTAGTTGCCGACGATGCCCAGGGAGACCACGCCGGCGACGAAGACGGCGGTGAGCAGCGTGCCGCTCATGCGGTGCTCGAAAGTGCCGGACATTTCCTCGATGGCGAACACGATGCCCGCCAGCGGGGTATTGAACGCCGCCGCCAGACCGGCCGCCGAACCGGCAAGAATGAAACGGCCCGCCGCGGCAGGGTCGTCGAAGCCGAAGCGCCGGCCCATCGAATACAGCAGCCCCGCACCGACGTGCACGGTCGGGCCTTCGCGACCGACCGAGGCGCCGCCGAGCAGCGCGGCAAGGGTCAGAGCCATCTTGCCGAGCGCAACCTTCAGCGCCAGCAGGCGGGAACGAAAACCCTCGTCCTCGACCTTCAGTGCCGCGATGGCCTGCGGAATACCCGAGCCCCGCGTCGCTTTCAGCGCCCCCTGTGTCAGCCAGCAGAGCAGCGCGAACATCGGCGGGGTGATGAACAACGGTACCCACCAGCCATGCGATGCCACGCTGTGAAACAGCTCGAAGGCGTAATCCGCGGCCTTGGCGAAGAAGACGGCGGACAGGCCGACGACGATGGCGCCCGTCCAGAACAGGATGCGTCGACGCCACTGCCTGGGCGACAACCATTCGTGCCGGCGCAACTCACGCAGGCGGGCCATGCGCGATGGATGCCCCGGTGCGGGTTCGGCGCCCGGCGTCGGGTCGATGTCGGGAGGAAGTTCGTTCATTTGCCCTCCAGATGTCGTGCCCAGCGTACCTGGTAGAGGTCGAAACGACGGTCCTTAAGGTTCTGCACGGCACCGGCATTGCGTGCGCGCGCAATGCTTTCCAGCCGCAGATCGGCGAACAGCACCGTCTCGATATTCGGGGTGGAATCCGCGGCGATACCGTCGCGCGCGAACGGGAAATCGCTCGGCGTCAGAATGCAGCTCTGGCCGTACTGGATGTCGAAGTTGTTCACGCCGGGCAGGTTGCCCACGTTGCCCGAAAGCACCACGTAGCACTGGTTCTCGATGGCGCGTGCCTGCGAGCAGTAACGCACACGCAGGTAGCCCTCGCGCACGTCGGTGCAGAACGGGACGAACAGGATCAGCGCACCCTGGTCGGTGAGGTGACGGGCCACCTCGGGGAACTCGGAGTCGTAGCAGATCATCACGCCGATCGGACCGCAGTCGGTCTGGATCGTCGCAGCGCTGTCGCCGCCGGTGATGTTCCAGACGTTCTTCTCGCTGGGCGTCGGATGCAGCTTCTCGCGCTCGTGGATCGAGCCGTCGCGCAGACAGACATAGCAGACATTGTGGATGTCGCCATTGGGCTGCCGGGTCGGGTGCGAACCACCGATGATATTGATGTTGTAGTGCACGGCCAGGCGATGGAAGAGAGCCTTGACCTCGTCGGTGTACTCGGAGAGGCGGCGGATCGAATCCACTGGCGACAGCTCGGCGTTTTCGATCGACAACAGCTGCAGCGTGATCAGCTCGGGGAAGACGACGAAGTCGGCGTCGTAATCGGCGGCGATGTCGACGAAGTATTCCACCTGGGTGGCGAACTCGGCGAACGATGCGATGCGCCGCTGCTGGTACTGCACGGATGCCACGCGCACCGAGTCGGGCAGTCGATGCGACTGCGACACCTTCGGCGTGTCAGGGTGGTTGAGCAACTGCGGGTTGCGCCAGACCAGATGCGCCGCATAGCCGAGCGATTCGTGGTCGGACGGCACGTACTCGCGCAGCAGCCCGATGACCTCGAAGCCGTTACGCAACTGAAAGCTCAGCGTCGCGTCGCGGCGGCTGCCGTCGACGATGGCCTGGACGTAAGCCTCGGCGCTGCCATAGCGGCCGATGGCTTTGGAGAGACCCGGCAGGCGACCGCCGAATACGATGCCACGCAGCTTGAGCTCGGTGCACAGACGTTTGCGGGCCATGTACAGCCGCTGGCCGATGCGCATGCCGCGGTAGTCGGGGTGCACCACGACTTCCATGCCGTAGAGCCAGTCCCCTTTGGGATCGTGGCGCGAGGCGAAACCGCCGCCGGTGATCTGCATCCACGTATGCGGCGCCAGGGCCAGCGCCTCGTTGATCCGGAAGGTGGCGCAGAAACCCACGATCTTTCCCTCGTACTCGACCACGAACTGGCCTTCGGGGAAGTGGGTCTGCTGGCCTTGCAGCATCTCGGCGGAATGACCCCACTCGGCCGTGTAGACACGGGCGGTGAGGGCGACGAGTTCGGGCACGTCGGCGAGGCGTGCAAGCCGAAGCGTGAGCTTCGGCGCCTGAGCGGAGTTGATCTCGGTCATCCCCCCATTATGCGCCCGCGCGATGAAATCACCGACAGACCCGCGATCGCCTGCCGTCCCCATGCAGGAGCGGGCCCCGCCCGCGATACCATGTCGCGACTACCCCCCCAAGGACATCTCCCCATGTCACACCAGAAGCTCGCCGCCGACTATCTCTGGCACGACCGCGGATGGCGCTCGGGGGAGGGTGGTATCGCGGTGGCCGCCGGTCGCTTCGCCGATGCCTCACCGGGCCCGGACGAGCGCATCGGCCGCTTCGTGCTGCCGGGCATGCCCAACCTCCACTCGCACGCGTTCCAGCGCGCCATGGCCGGCATGGCCGAGCGTCGCGGTCCGGGCGAGGACAGTTTCTGGACCTGGCGAGAGACGATGTATGCCTTCGCGGAGGCGATCGACCCCGACGACATGAAGGCCATCGCGACCCAGCTCTACATCGAGATGGTCAAGGCCGGCTACACCCAGGTCTGCGAGTTCCATTACCTGCACCACGGTCCCCGGGGCGTGCCCTACGCCGATCCGGCCGCGATGTCGCTGGCGCTGATCGAGGCGGCCAGGGAAGCCGGGATCGGCCTCACGCTGCTCCCCGTCCTGTACATGACGGGCGGGTTCGACGGTCGGGCACTGAACGAGCGCCAGCAGCGGTTCCGCAACGACGTGGGCCAGTATGTCGCGTTGCTGGAGCGCCTGGCGCCTCTGCAGAACGACATGCTGCGTCTGGGTGTGGCCCTGCATTCGCTGCGCGCCGTTCCCGAGGAGGCGATGCGTGCGCTGCTCGCCACGGGCGTCTGCCGTGACCTGCCGATCCACATTCATATCGCCGAGCAGATCGGCGAAGTGCAGGATTGCCTCGCCGCGCGTGGCGCGCGTCCGGTGGAATGGTTGCTCGACCACGCGGACGTCGACGCGCGCTGGACGCTGGTCCATGCCACCCACCTGACGCCGCACGAAACCGACCGGCTCGCGAAGACCGGTGCCGTCGCCGGGCTATGTCCGACGACGGAAGCGAACCTGGGGGACGGCCTGTTCCCGCTGGCGGCCTATATCGATGCGGGCGGCACGCTCGGCATCGGCTCCGATTCGCACATTTCGGTGTCGCCGGTGGAGGAGTTGCGCTGGCTCGAATACGGCCAGCGCCTGCTGACCCGGCATCGCAATGTGGCGGCGCGTCGGCCGGAAGAAAGCGTGGGTACGGTCCTGTGGCAGCGCGCTCTGGA
The DNA here is from genome assembly GCF_900167995.1 of Luteibacter sp. 22Crub2.1. NCBI lineage: Bacteria > Pseudomonadati > Pseudomonadota > Gammaproteobacteria > Lysobacterales > Rhodanobacteraceae > Luteibacter > Luteibacter sp. 22Crub2.1. The sequence goes on along the minus strand of NZ_FUYT01000007.1, from coordinate 255,730 downwards.
CGGCGGCGCGCAGTCGGCCGGCGTCAACGTGGCACGTCTTGCGCCCGGCTCACGCGCGGACCTGCTCGTCCTCGACGATCGCTCGCCGTTGCTGGCGGCGCGCGGCGAAGCGGACGTGATCGACAGCTTCCTGTTCGCCGGCAACACGCCGCTGGTGCGTGACGTGATGGTGGGCGGCACGTGGCGTGTGCGCGACTTCGCGCACGCCGCCGAAACGCGTGCCGCCGAGGCTTATCGCGGTGTGGTCGAAAGGTTGGTCGCCGCCTGAGCCGCCGGGCCCGACGGGCATTTCGACTTGCCGTAGAGGCCTTCCGCGGCGGGCTCGTTCCGGGCCAGCGCATCGGGCGACGCGTAGATCGATACGGCAAGGTCGCAGTGGTTGTCGCGCAGCGTGAAGCGCACGGTGTCGATGCGGGTCGGCGGCTCATCGTCGAGCCTGCAGGCAGTGTTCTTTGCAAGACGAATCGTGAGCGTGTTGTCCTTCGCGTCGACGACATCGAAGTGCGCGTTCTGGCAGCCGTGCCAGGTGAGCGAGTCCTTGCCGACGGTGAGGATGCGCAGACCGGTGAAGGCGTTGCTGTAGGGATCCCAGTCGCCGGCGATCCATGCCGGCGCGGTCTGGGCCGTGGAGAGAAGAGCGAGCGCGAGGAGGGGAGTCATGGGGTACCTCGGTTCCGGAAGTCGTGTAGGAGCGAGCCCCGCTCGCGACGCTTTCTTGCGAGTGCCGCCCCCGCAACGTGACATCGCGCACAGGGTGCGCTCCTACAGAGTAGCAATCACGGGGGAGGGTGTTGCATTGCAGCGATCTTCATGCTCTATTCGACTCATGACCCGCCTCGCCGCCAATAACGCCAATACCAATAATGCCCGGAACCTCGGGAGGGTCGGCGTGTAGGCGGTTGCGAGACAAACCACCAGACACCAAAGGCCCGCCCTCACCAGGCGGGCCTTTTTCTTTGCGCGTTTCCCCATCGATAGTCAGGAGCAAGACCATGTGTTCGATCTTCGGGATGTTCGGCCTCGCGGCCGGTGATGACCTGGTCGCGCTGCGCCGTGAGGCGATGTCCCTTTCGCAGCGGCAGCGCCATCGCGGGCCGGACTGGAGCGGTGTCTACGTCGACGACGGCGCGATCCTCGTCCACGAACGCCTCGCCATCGTCGACCCCGCCAGTGGCGCCCAGCCGCTGCGTTCCCCAGAAGGCGACCTGGCCCTGGCCGTCAACGGCGAGATCTACAACCATCGTGAGATTCGCGCCGCCAGCAGCTATCCGTTCACCACGGGCTCCGACTGCGAGGTGATCAACGCGCTGTACCGCGAGCACGGGGCGGACTTCCTCGGTCAGCTCAACGGTATCTTCGCTTTCGCGCTCTGGGACGCGGGCCGCCAGCGTTACATCATCGCCCGCGATCCGGTCGGCGTCTGCCCGCTGTACTGGGGCCACGATCGCGAAGGCCGCCTCTGCGTCGCGTCGGAAATGAAGTCGCTGGTCGGTGTCTGCGCGGACGTGGCGCCCTTCCCGCCGGGCCATGTCTACGACAGCCAGACCGGTGAGGCCGTGCGTTACTGGACGCCTGAGTGGCGCGACTACGATGCGACCGTCGGCAAGACCATCGACCCGAAAGATCTCCGTACCGCGTTCGAAGCCGCCGTGCATCGCCAGATGATGACGGATGTGCCGTATGGCGTGCTCCTGTCGGGCGGTCTGGATTCGTCGCTGGTCGCCGCGGTCGCCGCGGGTTACGCGCGCCGCCGTATCGAAGAAGACGACCGTGGCGAAGCCTGGTGGCCGCGCCTTCATTCATTCGCCATCGGGCTCGAAGGGTCGCCCGACCTGAAAGCCGCCGAGATCGCGGCCGAGGCGCTGGGTACCGTCCATCACGGCTTCCGCTACACCTTCGAGGAAGGCCTCGACGCGCTGCCCGAAGTCATCCGCCACATCGAGACCTACGACGTCACCACCATCCGCGCATCCACGCCGATGTTCCTGCTGGCGCGACGGATCAAGGCGATGGGCGTGAAGATGGTGCTCTCGGGCGAGGGTTCCGACGAGGTCTTCGGTGGTTACCTGTACTTCCACAAGGCTCCGTCGGCCCGCGCCTTCCACGAGGAAACCGTGCGCAAGCTGGACGCGCTGCATTATTACGACTGCCTGCGTGCGAACAAGTCGATGTCGGCCTGGGGTGTCGAAGCCCGCGTGCCCTTCCTCGATACGGAATTTCTCGAAACGGCCATGTCGATCGACGCCGAGGCCAAGATGGTCGCCCGCAAGGGTATCGAGAAGGGCCTGCTGCGCGAGGCCTTCGAAGGCGCCTTGCCGGATTCGATTCTCTGGCGCCAGAAGGAGCAGTTCAGCGACGGCGTGGGTTATGGCTGGATCGACGGCCTGAAGGCGCATGCCGAGACGATGGTTTCTGATCGTGAGTTCGCGGCCGCCGCGGCCCGCTTCCCGGTGAACACCCCGGCGACCAAGGAGGCATTCTTCTACCGTACCGTCTTCGAGACCCATTTCCCGGGAGAGGCCTGTGCGGCCACGGTGCCCGGCGGCAAGTCCATCGCCTGCTCGTCCCCGGCCGCGCTGGCGTGGGACCCGGCCTTCGCGGCCGCCGCCGACCCGTCGGGCCGGGCCGTGCGAGGGGTTCACCAGGAGGCCTTGCCGGCCTGAGGGCAGCCGCTCGTCCGTAGGAGCCCGCCCTGCGGGCGATGGGGTCTTGCCGCAGTCCCATCGCCCGCAGGGCGGGCTCCTACAGGAGCGGCCTCCGCCCGCCATGCGGCCCACCCCAGGATTTGTTAAGATCGGCCGCTTTAGTCGGCGCCTTCCGCGCCGCGTCATCAGGCCAGACACACCATGATCGAGACCAATCCGATCCTTGCGCAGATTGCGGACCTCAAGGGCCGCGTCGAGTCGCTTAGGGGGTATCTTTGACTACGCCGTCAAGAAAGAACGCCTAGAAGAAGTCAATCGCGAGCTGGAAAGTCCCACCGTATGGGATGACCCCAAGCGCGCACAGGAGCTCGGCCGCGAACGCGCCCAGCTCGACGGCATCGTCACCGGCATCGACGAGATGTCCGGCACGCTCGACGACTCCGGTGAGCTGCTCGAGATGGCCGCCGCGGATGGCGACGACGCCACCGTTCAGTCCATCGTCGACGACCTGAAAAAGGTCGACGCCCGCGTCGGCAAGCTCGAATTCCAGCGCATGTTCTCCGGCGAGCTCGACTCGGCGGCGGCCTTCGTCGACGTCCAGGCAGGTGCCGGCGGTACCGAGGCCCAGGACTGGGCGGAAATCCTCCTGCGCATGTATCTGCGCTGGGCGGAGTCGCGCGGCTGGAAGACGGAAATGATGGAAGTCAGCGCGGGCGAAGTTGCGGGCATCAAGTCCGCCACGTTCCGCGTCGAAGGCGACTACGCCTACGGCTGGCTCAAGACCGAGATCGGCGTGCACCGCCTGGTCCGCAAGAGCCCGTTCGACTCCGACAACCGCCGGCACACCAGCTTTACCTCGGTGTTCGTTTCGCCGGAAGTCGACGACAACATCGAGATCGACATCAATCCGGCCGACCTGCGTACGGACGTCTACCGTTCGTCCGGCGCCGGCGGCCAGCACGTCAACAAGACCGAGTCGGCGGTGCGTATCACCCACGTGCCCACCAACACGGTCGTGGCCTGCCAGACCGAGCGCAGCCAGCATGCCAACCGCGACCGCGCGATGAAGATGCTGAAAGCGAAGCTGTACGAGCTGGAAGTCCAGAAGCGCAATGCCGAGAAGGACGCCCTAGAGGCGACCAAGTCGGACATCGGCTGGGGCAGCCAGATCCGCAACTACGTGCTCGACCAGTCCCGCATCAAGGACCTGCGCACGGGGCTCGAACGCTCCGATACGCAGAAAGTGCTCGACGGCGATCTCGACGAATTCGTCGAGGCCAGCCTGAAGTCCGGCCTCGAAGCCGGTTCCAAGCGCGTCGACGCGTGACAGCGGTAGGAGCGCAGCCTGCGCGCGATTGGAGAGCATCGCGCACAGGGCGCGCTCCTACTTTCATCCATCAAACATGTTGCCCTTTCCATGACTGACGATACCCGCGATGCCACGCCCGCCACCGCCGCCGAGGAGAACCGCCTCATCGCCGAGCGTCGCGAGAAACTGAAAGCGCTGCGCGCGCAGGGCATCGCCTATCCCAACGACTTCAAGGTCGACAGTTTCGCGGGCGACCTGCAGGACGAATTCGCGGACAAGGACACCTGGACGGCCGAGGCCATCGAGGGTGCGCCGCGTCGCGTGACCGTGGCCGGCCGCATCATTCTGATGCGCGGGCAGGGCAAGGTCAGCTTCGTGCAGATGCAGGACGGTACCGGCCGCATCCAGCTGTTCGTTCACCAGGGCACGCTGGGCGAAGCGTCCTACGACGCCTTCAGGCGCTGGGACCTCGGCGATATCGTGGGTGCCGAAGGCCTGTTGATGCGCACGAAAACCGGCGAGCTGTCGATCAAGGTCGACGCCATCCGTCTGCTGACCAAGTCGCTGCGCGGCCTGCCGGACAAGCACCACGGCCTGGCCGACGTCGAGCAGCGCTACCGCCAGCGCTACGTCGACCTGATCGTCACCGAGGAGTCGCGCCGCACCTTCGCGCTCCGTTCGAAGATCATCAGCCACGTGCGTCGCTGGCTCGAAGCCGAACCGCGCCGCTTCATGGAAGTGGAAACGCCGATGATGCACGTGATCCCGGGCGGCGCCACCGCGCGTCCGTTCACCACGCATCACAATGCGCTCGATATCCCGCTGTTCCTGCGCGTGGCGCCGGAGTTGTACCTCAAGCGCCTGGTCGTGGGCGGCTTCGATCGCGTCTACGAGATCAACCGCAACTTCCGTAACGAGGGCGTGTCCACGCGACACAATCCCGAGTTCACCATGCTCGAGCTGTACCAGGCGTACGCCACCTACCACGAGATCATGGACATCACCGAGGGCATGATTCGCTCCTCGGCCGAGGCGGTCATCGGCCAGACGTCCATCGAGTGGGACGGCGCGACCGTCGACCTGGCTCCGGCGTTCCGTCGCTGGCGTATGGAAGACGCCGTGCTCGAACTCAATCCCGAGATCAAGCCGGCCGACCTGCGCAACCGTGACGCCATGGCCGCGCACGCCGCGCGGCTGAAGATCCAGGTCAAGCCGTCGTACGGCTGGGGCAAGCTGCTGCTGGAGATCTTCGAGGCGACGGTGGAGCACACGCTGATCCAGCCGACCTTCATCACCGATCACCCGGTGGAAGTCTCGCCGCTGGCGCGCGAGAGCGATACCGACAAGGGCATCACCGACCGCTTCGAGCTGTTCATCAACGGCAAGGAAATCGCCAACGGCTTCTCGGAGCTCAACGATTCCGAAGACCAGGCCGCGCGTTTCCAGGCCCAGGTGGACGCCAAGGATGCCGGCGACGACGAAGCCATGCACTACGACGCCGATTATATCCGTGCGCTCGAAGTGGGCCTGCCGCCGACCGGTGGACTCGGCGTCGGCATGGACCGCCTCGTCATGCTGCTGACCGGTTCGTCGTCCATCCGCGACGTGCTGCTGTTCCCGACCATGCGCCCCGAGGCCTGACCGGCCTCGCTACCGGAGACATCGATGTTCTACGCCATCGTCGCACTGGATCACCCGAATTCGCTGGAAAAGCGCCTTGCCGCGCGCCCGGCTCACCTGGCGCGCCTCAACGCCCTGAAAGACGAGGGCCGCCTGAAGCTGGCCGGCCCGTTCCCGGCCATCGATTCGAACGACCCGGGTGAGGCCGGATTCACCGGCAGCATGATCGTGGCCGAGTTCAGCGACCTGGCGGCCGCCGAAGCCTGGGCTGGCGCGGATCCTTATGTCGAAGCCGGCGTGTACCGCGACGTGACGGTCCGCCCGTTCCGCGTCGTGCTGCCGTGACGGCCGAGAAAGTCGAGCGCATCCGGGTCCTGCTGACCGAGGCCCTGGCCCCGGTCGAGCTGGACGTGATCGACGAGGGCCACAAGCACGCCGGGCATTCGGGCGAGGGCAGGGGGCATTTCTTCGCCCGTATCGTCAGTCCGGCCTTTGCCGGCAAGAACCCGATCCAGCGGCATCGCATGGTCTATGCTGCGCTGGCCGAGATGATGCCGGACGGCATCCACGCGCTGGCGATCGAGGCCAAGGCCCCCGGGGAATAAAGAAAACATGCGTCTGACCACGATCAAGCTGGCGGGATTCAAGTCCTTCGTCGACCCCACCACGCTGCACCTGCCCACCAATATGACCGGCGTCGTCGGTCCGAACGGCTGCGGCAAGTCGAACATCATCGACGCCATCCGTTGGGTCATGGGTGAATCCGCGGCCAGCCGTCTTCGCGGCGACTCCCTCACTGACGTCATCTTCTCCGGCTCCAGCGCGCGCAAGCCGGTGGGCCAGGCCACGGTCGAACTGATCTTCGACAACAGCGACGGCACCATCCAGGGCGAGTACGCCAGCTTCGCCGAGATCTCGGTCAAGCGCATCGTCAGTCGTGACGGCCAGTCCTCGTATCACCTCAACGGCGCGCGTTGCCGTCGCCGTGACATCACCGACCTGTTCCTTGGGACCGGCCTGGGCCCGCGTTCCTACTCGATCATCGAGCAGGGCATGATCAGCCAGATCATCGAGGCGGCGCCGGAAGAACTGCGCACCCATCTCGAAGAAGCCGCCGGCATCTCCAAGTACAAGGAGCGCCGCAAGGAAACCGAGAGCCGCATCAAGGCCACCCGCGAGAACCTCGACCGCGTGCGTGACGTGCGCGACGAGGTCGACAAACAGCTGGACCACCTGAATCGCCAGGCCCGCGCCGCCGAGCGCTGGAAGGCCTTCAAGGAAGAGCACACCCGCCGCGAAGCCGAGCTCCGCGCGCTGGAGTACCGCACGCTGCATCGCCGCCACGAAGGCGAAGGCTCCGGTCTGCGCGAGGCGGAACTCGAGATCGAGAAACACCTCGCCGGCCAGCGCCAGGTCGAGGCACAGATGGAAAGCGTGCGCGAGCGCCACCAGGGCGCCAGCGAGCACCTCAATCAGGTTCAGGCCGAGGTTTACAAGGTCGGCTCCGAGATCGCCCGTGTCGAGCAGCAGGTGCGGCATAGCCGCGACCTCAGCGAGCGACTGACGCGCGCGCGTGGCGAAGCCGAGCGCGAATTCGAAGAACTGCAGGGCCACATCGGCGCCGACCGCGAGCAGGTGGAGACCCTGCGCATGGCACTGGCCGAGGGCGAGCCCAGGCTCGAAGCCCTGCAGCAGATCCAGGACGAGACGGGCGACGTGGTTCGTGCCACCGAGTCGAAGCTGGCCGACTGGCAGCAGCGCTGGGATACCCATACGCGGGGTGCGTCGGAGTCCAGCCGCGCGGCCGAGGTCGAGCGGACAAAGCTGGCCTATCTCGACCGCCAGACGGTCGACCTGTCGCGTCGCAAAGAGGCGTTGGATGCCGAACAGAAGGCGACCGACATCGCCGCGCTCGACGCCGCCTCCGAACAACTCGATGTCGAACACGATACCCAGCGCGAGAAGGTGGAGCAGCTGGGCGGCGTGCTCGACCAGCACAAGGTCGCGTACGAGCGCGTGCTCGACGAAGAGCGCCAGGTGCAGACCGCACTGAACGACGGGCGTCAGCAGTTGCAGACCGCGCGCGGCCGCCAGGCCTCGCTCGAAGCCCTGCAGAGTGCCGCGCTGGGCCAGGAAGAAACCGCGGCCAGTGGCTGGCTGTCGCGCCTCGGTCTCGACCGCTCGCGTCGCCTGGGCGAATCGCTGCAGGTCTACGCCGGCTACGAGTCGCCGGTGGAAACCGTGCTCGCCGGCGTCCTCGACGGGGTGCTGGTCGACTCGATCGACGCCTTGCTGCCCGAATTCGAAGCGCTCGGTCAGGCCGATGTCGCGCTGTTCGCCAGGGAGCAGGGCGGCCCCGGCGCCCCCGGTACCCTCGCCGAGCACGTGCGTGGCCCGGTGGCCGCCGTCGCACTGCTGAGCAATGTCTTTGTCGCGGAGTCGGTCGAAGCCGCCGCCGCACGGCTCGCTTCACTGCAGCCGCACCAGTCCGTCATCACGCGCGATGGCGCATGGATGGGTCCGGGCTGGGCCCGTGTGCTGCGGGCGCAGGGCAATCAGGTCGGCGTGCTCGCCCGCGAACGCGAGATCCGCCAGCTCGCCGGGCAGATCGAAACCCTCGAAGCCACTCTCGAAGAACGTACCGAACAGCTGGAAGCCCTGCGTACCAGCAAGTTCGAGACCGAGCGTCAGCGTGACGACGCCCAGCGCGATCTCTACGCCGCGCATCGCCGTCTGTCCGAGCTCGCCGGTCAGTTGCAGAGCCATCGCGGCAAGATGGAAACGGCGCGCGCCCGCGCCGAGAAGGTCGGCGGCGAAATCTCCGTCATCGTCGATCAGCTCGACGAACTGCAGGGCCAGACCCGTGATGCCCGCGCGCGCCTCGATGAGGCCGTCGGCCACATGGGCGATCGCGAGGACGAGCGCCGTGGTCTCGAAAACGAGCGTCGCGAGTTGCTCGAAGCGCGCGAAGAAGCCCGTATCAATGCGCGCGAAGCGGCTGACCAGTCGCACCAGCTCGCACTGAGCATGGAGTCCAAGCGCTCGGCGCTGGGGTCGCTCGAACAGGCTCTTGCGCGTCTGGATACCCAGCTGCGCCAGGTGACCGCTCGCCGCGATGAGATCGATCAACAGCTGGCTGCCGGTTCCGATCCCATTGCGGAACTCGAAGCCGAGCGGCAGACCTACCTCGACCAGCGTCTGCTGGTCGACAAGCAGCTGGTCGACGCACGTCGTGCGCTCGAAGACTGCGACGCCGAGTTCCGCCGGCTCGAGCAGGAGCGCCAGCGCGTCGAGCACGTGCTCAATCAGGTGCGTGAAAACGTGTCCGAAAAGCGTCTCGCCGCGCAGGCCTTGCAGCTGCGTGCCGAACAGCTGGCCCAGGCCATCGTGGCGTCGGGTCTCGAACTCGAAGCATTGCTCACCGAACTGCCCGAAGACGCCGAGCCGGAGCGCTGGCAGCAGCAGCTGGTCGATCTTTCCGGCAAGATCGCCCGTCTGGAGCCGGTCAACCTGGCCGCGATCCAGGAGCACGCCGAGCAGTCGCAGCGCAAGGAATACCTCGATGCGCAGCTGCTCGACCTGACCAGCGCGATGGAAACCCTGGAGGGCGCGATCAAGAAGATCGATCGCGAGACCCGCCAGCGCTTCAAGGAGACCTTCGACCGCGTCAATGCGGGTGTGCAGGAGTTGTTCCCACGGCTGTTCGGCGGCGGCCACGCTTACCTCGAGCTCACCGGCGAAGACCTCCTCGACACCGGTGTGTCGATCATGGCCCGGCCACCCGGCAAGCGCGTCTCCAACATCACGCTGCTGTCCGGCGGTGAGAAGGCGCTCACGGCAGTCTCACTCGTCTTCGCGATATTTGGCCTCAACCCGGCGCCGTTCTGCCTGCTCGACGAGGTGGACGCACCGCTGGACGAAGCCAACGTGGGCCGCTTCTCGGCCATGGTCCGCGAGATGAGTGAGAAGGTGCAGTTCATCTTCGTCAGCCATAACAAGGCCACGATGGAGGCCGCCCATCAGCTCTGCGGCGTTACCATGCGCGAGCCGGGCGTGTCGCGCCTCGTCCAGGTCGATCTGGCCGAAGCGTCCAAGCTCGTCGGCGCCGCCTAAGTACCGTTCTTCAAGGAAATCGAACCATGAATCCCGCCATCGGCCTCGCCTGGAATCCCGCAGTGGGCATCCCGATGCTCTTCGTCGGCATCGTCGTGATGGTGCTGCTCTGGCTGTTCGGTCAGCCGCGCAAGGAGCAGGGTCGCCGCAAGCCGGTGCCGGAACAGCCCGAGCGTGCCCGCGAGCGCCGCGAACCGGTCTTCAGCGACGAGGACGGTGGCGCCGATGCGCGCGAGGCATACGACGAGCGGGACAACGTGTCCTTCAGCGCCCGCGACGAGCTGCGCGAGGACGACGCCAACGACCCGCTGTTCAATCCGCGACCGAAACAGGCCGAGCTCGATGTGGACCTGAGGGCGGAGCTGGAGCGCCTCGGTGCATCGCTGGCCGGTGAGCGGACGGCGTCCGCCGCGCCCGTGGCGCCGGCGGCACCGGCTCCGGCGGCATCCGCGCCCGTAGCGCGTCCCGCCCAGCGCACCGAGCCACGTTTCGATCTGGACCTGCCGTTCAATCTCGACGACGAGCCGCGTGTGGCCGCGTCTGCGCCGACGCCTGTCCCGGCCCCCGCGCCGGTGCCGGTGCGCCCCCCCGCGCCGGCTCCCGCGCCGGTGGCGAAGACCCCTCCGCGCTCGGATCTCGGCCGCCGCCCGCCGCACGCGCCGGTCGAGCGCATCGTCAGCCTCTACGTCGTCGCCCGCGAAGGCACCCGGTTCAACGGTTCCGATCTCGTCGTGGCCGCCGAAAAGGCCGGCCTGGAGTTCGGCGACATGGGGATTTACCACCGGCTCGTCGACGGCCATCCGGAGCAGGGTCCGATTTTCAGCGTCGCCAACCTGACCAAGCCCGGCAACTTCGACATGGCACGCATCGCCACGTTGCAGACCTCGGGTCTGTCGTTCTTCATGGCGCTGCCGGGTCCCGTGCCCGCGCTGGACGCCTGGGACGCGATGCTGCCCACCGCGCAGCGCCTGGGCGAGTTGCTCGACGGCCTGGTCCTGGACGAGGAGCGCAACGCGCTCGGCCGCCAGCGCATCGCACACATCCGCGACGAGCTGCGTGGCTGGGACCGCGGGCACGAAGGCGAAGAGATCAAGTTCGGCCAGTAACGTGTACACGCCCAGGGCCTTCGCCGAAGATCGTCTGCCCGTCCTGCACGAGGCGATCCGGCGCCATCCGTTCGGCACGCTGGTGACGGCCGGTGAGGGCGGCATCGAAGCGAGTCACGTTCCTTTCGTGCTGGCGCCGGACGAGGGGCCCTACGGCACGCTCTACTGCCATGTGGCGCGCGGCAACGACCATGTGACACGTCACGTCGGGGAGGCGCTGTCGATCTTCGCGGGTCCGCACGCCTACATCTCACCCAACGGGTATCCCGGCAAGGCCGAGCACCACCGCGAAGTTCCGACCTGGAACTACATCGCGGTGCACGTCTATGGGCACCCGGAGACGTTCACGGAGCCGACCTTGCTCCGTGCCTTGCTGGACCGTCTGACCGCCCAGTCCGAAAAGGATGCTGCGCAGGCCCTGCCGTGGCAGGTGGGCGATGCCCCGGCCGAGTATCTGGCCGCCATGTACCGCGGCATCGTCGGTATCCGCATCGCCATCGACCGCATCGAGGGCAAGTGGAAGCTGGGCCAGAATCGTACGGACGCCGACCGCATCGGAGCCGCGACGCTGCTTGCCGAGCGCCCCGGTGACGACGAACAGGCCGTCGCGGCAGCGATGCTCGCCGCTCGAAACGTGTGAATTAACGGCAGCGTATTCACGCTGCCGCAACACCCCTCTGCGTCACTGTGAAGGTCTTCGCGTGTCCGGGTATTGGCACGATGCATACATCCCGCCCGGCATGCTTGTGTCCTTCCCCCAGAGGAATGCGATTCACATGTCGGAAAGCACGCGAGCGCCTTTCAGAATCTACTATCTGCATCCGCTGCTCGCCGGGCCGATGACCGCCTGGAATGCGTGGATCGAGCACGCGGCGTCGCTCGGGTTCCGGCAACTGCTGGTGGCACCCCCGTTCGATGCTTCGGTCACCGGTGACGTTTTCGTTACACGCGACTTCGACCGGCTGAACGGGGCGGTGGCGGACGACGGCGATGCGGTCACCCGGCTTGCGCAGATCGCGAAGGCCTGTCGCAATCACCGCATGGAGTTGTGGCTGGACCTTTCTCTGGACGAGGTGGCCTCGGATGCGCCGGTTCGCCAGGAGCATCCGGAGTGGTTTCGCGCGGTTGCCGCGCAGCACGGCACGCCCGATCCGCGCTGGACCCCCGCGGAGAGCGACAGCGTCCGCTGGCGCCTGAACGACCCCGAGGTTGCCGAAGCGGCCACGCAGTGGTGGGTCGATCGCCTGCACCGCTGGACCGCCGCGGGCGTCGAAGGCTTTCGCGTCGTGCACCCGCAGCGGCTGCGCGCTTCGCGCTGGAAGAGCCTGATCGATGCGGTGCGCAACACGCACGCCGATGCGTCGCAGGCCGCGTTCCTCGCCTGGACGCCCGGGCTTTCCGCTGACGATCTCGCCAACCTGAAAGGTGCCGGATTCGACGCGGTCGTCTCGTCGGCCAACTGGTGGGACTTTCGTGCACCGTGGTTCGCGGAAGAAGCCGCGCGTCTCGCCACCGTCGCGCCGGCGCTGGCTTGCGTGGAGGAACCGTTCGCGAAGCGGCTCGGCGATGAACTGGGCGAGGAGAATCAACTTGAGCACGCCTATCAGCGGGCGATCGCCTTCGCGGCGACATCGCCAGCGGGCTGGATGATGCCGGTCGGTTTCGAGTTTGCCCAGCACGACGCGCTGGATCCGCGACGTGGCCTTGCGGTCACGCTCGTTGCGCTCGCCATGAATGCTGCCCTCGACCTGACGGCGACGGTCCGTGCCGCCAACGCGGCCGTGGGTGACGATGTGCCGGCGGCCCCCCTGATCACGACGGGCCGCGACGTCGCCGTGTTCCTCACGGTCGATGGACCCGATGCGCGAAAGGCATCCCGTGCCACCCTGACCCTGGTCAACGCCTCTCTGGACCGTGACGCACCGGTCGGTGCCGCGCAGGCGCTGGCGGGCGCGGCCGCGCATTTCGCCCCCTGGGTCACGCCGGACGGACGCAAGGTGTTCGATCAGGGCGACGGAATGCTTCTGGCACCCGGCGCCGTCCTGACCCTCACCGGTGTGCCGTCCGCGCCAGCCAAACGAAAGATGGGAGCGAGTGTGCAGAAGGAATTCCTACAGGCGGCCTCGCGTGCGCCTCGCGTCATGATCGAAGCCGTGCAGCCGACGGTGGACGCGGGCCGCTTTCCGGCCAAACGCGTCGTCGGTCAATCGGTGGAGGTGACGGCGGACATCTTCATGGACGGCCACGAGATACTGGCTGCACGCCTGCGTTACCGCGCACAGGACGAGCGGACATGGCGCGAAGTCGTCATGGAACCGGTGAACAACGACATTCATACGGCGAGCTTCGTACCGACGCGTGTCGGCCGCTATGAGTTCCAGGTGGAAGCCTGGCATGACCGCTTCGCCAGCTATCACCACGAGATCGAGGTGAAACACGCCGCCGGTGTCTCTCTCGCGCTGGAACTGGAAGAGGGACGCCTGCTCGTCGAAGCCCGGGCCAAAGATGCCGCCGGTCCCAGGGCGAAGGCCTTGCGTAACCTGGCGGCGGCACTCGGCAAGGCCGATGACGCACAGCGACTCGTGCTGCTGCTCGATGAGACGACGGTGGCGCTCATGGCGGCGACCGATCCCCGGGTCCGCTCCAGCGTCACCGACACGTATCTGCTCGAGGTGGATCGTCGCGAAGCGGTCTTCGCCAGCTGGTACGAACTGTTTCCGCGTTCGATGACCGATGACAAAGCCAGGCACGGGACCTTCCGCAATACCATCGCGCGGCTGCCGGCGATCCGCGACATGGGTTTCGACGTGCTCTACTTCCCGCCGATTCACCCGATCGGCACCGCGTTCCGCAAAGGTCCCAACAACACGCTGACGCCCGGTCCCGATGACCCGGGCAGTCCGTATGCGATCGGCTCGCCGGACGGCGGCCATAACGCCATCCATCCGCAACTGGGCACCCTCGAGGACTTCCGCGCTCTGCGTGACGCCGCGCACGACCACGGGCTGGAGCTGGCACTGGACTTCGCCATTCAGTGCTCGCAGGATCACCCCTGGCTGAAGGAACATCCGGAGTGGTTCGACTGGCGTCCGGACGGCAGCATCAAATACGCCGAGAACCCGCCCAAGAAATACCAGGACATCGTCAATGTCGATTTCTATGCCGACGGCGCGATCCCCTCGCTCTGGCAGGCGCTGTGCGACTCCGTCCTGTTCTGGGCCGCGGAGGGTGTACGCACCTTCCGTGTCGATAACCCGCATACCAAGCCGTTCCCGTTCTGGGAATGGATGATCGCCCGGGTGCGGGCTAAGTATCCGGACACGCTGTTCCTTTCCGAGGCGTTCACCCGTCCAAAGCCGATGTATCGCCTGGCCAAGGTCGGCTTCAGTCAGTCGTACACCTATTTCACCTGGCGCAATTCGAAGCAGGAGTTCATCGACTACCTGACCGAGTTGACGACGACGGAACCGAAAGACTTTTTCCGGCCCAACTTCTTCGTCAATACACCGGACATCAACCCGTACTTCCTGCAGACCTCGGGGCGCCCGGGTTTCCTGATCCGCGCCGCGCTGGCGACGACGCTCTCCGGCCTCTGGGGTATGTATTCGGGATTCGAGATCTGCGAGTCCGCGCCGATGCCCGGCAAGGAGGAGTACCTCGATTCCGAGAAGTACGAAATCCGCATCCGCGATTTCAACGCCCCCGGAAACATCGTTGCGGAAATTACCCAGCTCAACCACATCCGGCGCGCGCACCCGGCGCTGCAGTCGCACCTCGGACTGCGCTTCCTGCCGGCGAGCAACGATCAGGTGCTCTTCTTTGAGAAGCGCTCCGGTGACGATCTCGTGATTGTCGCGATAAGCATGGACCCGCACAACGCCCAGTCCGCGGACCTCACGCTGCCGCTTGGCGACTGGGGCCTGGCCGACGACGCCGCCATCGACGTACACGACCTTCTGCATACCCAACCCATCGCCTGGCGCGGTGCCCGTCAGAACGTATGGCTCGGCCTCGGCCAGCCCTACGCGATCTGGCACGTCCGTCTCCCTGGAGTCTGATCCATGGCAACACGCGGTAAGGGAAATAAACAGACGATCGCTCCCGATTTTTCGAGCGATCCGCTCTGGTACAAGGATGCGATCATTTATCAGGTCCATCTGAAGTCGTACTTCGATGCCAATGACGACGGCGTGGGCGATTTCGAAGGCCTAATTCAGAAGCTGGACTACATCGCCGAGCTGGGCGTCAACACGTTGTGGCTGCTGCCGTTCTATCCGAGTCCGCGGCGCGACGACGGCTACGACATCGCCGAATACAAGTCGGTGCATCCCGATTACGGCAAGCTCGCCGATGCGAAACGGTTCATCGCTGAGGCGCACAAGCGCGGCCTTCGCGTGATCACCGAGCTGGTCATCAACCACACCTCCGACCAGCACCCGTGGTTTCAGCGGGCGAGAGAGGCGAAGAAGGGTTCCGCAGCGCGCAACTTCTACGTCTGGTCCGATACCGACCAGGCCTACGACGGCACACGCATCATCTTCCTCGACACCGAAAAGTCCAACTGGACCTGGGATCCGGTGGCGGGTCAGTACTTCTGGCACCGGTTCTTCTCGCATCAGCCGGATCTGAACTTCGATAACCCCGCGGTGATCAAGGCGGTGCTCGAAGTCATGCGCTTCTGGCTCGACCTCGGCGTCGACGGCCTGCGACTGGACGCCGTGCCCTATCTGATCGAGCGCGAAGGGACCAACAACGAGAACCTTCCCGAGACACACGACATCCTCAAGCTGATGCGTGCGGAGATCGACCAGCATTACCCGGATCGCATGCTGCTCGCGGAAGCGAACCAGTGGCCGGAGGATACGCAGGACTATTTCGGCAACGGCGACGAATGCCACATGGCGTTCCACTTTCCGCTGATGCCGCGCATGTACATGGCGATCGCGCGCGAAGACCGCTTTCCGATCACCGACATCATGCGGCAGACGCCGGCGATCCCCGAGAACTGCCAGTGGGCGATCTTCCTGCGTAACCATGACGAGCTCACGCTCGAGATGGTGACGGACAACGAACGCGATTACCTGTGGCAGACCTACGCGGCCGACCGTCGTGCGCGTATCAACCTGGGTATCCGTCGGCGTCTCGCCCCCTTGCTCGAGCGCGACCGTCGTCGCATCGAGCTGATGAACGCGTTGCTGCTCTCGATGCCGGGCACGCCGGTGCTGTATTACGGCGATGAGATCGGCATGGGCGACAACATTCATCTCGGCGATCGAGACGGCGTACGCACGCCCATGCAGTGGTCCGTCGACCGCAACGGCGGATTCTCGCGGGCCGATCCGGCCAGCCTGGTGCTACCGCCGATCATGGACCCGCTGTACGGCTTCCAGGCCATCAACGTCGAGGCACAAGGGCGCGATCCGCATTCGCTGCTCAACTGGACGCGCCGCATGCTTGCCGTGCGAAAGCGTTACAAGGCATTCGGCCGCGGCACGCTGAAGTTTCTCTATCCGGGTAACCGCAAGGTGCTGGCGTATCTGCGCGAGTTCGAGGGTGAACACCTGCTCTGCGTCGCCAACATGTCCCGTTCGCTGCAGGCGGTGGAGCTCGATGTGGCCGCGTTCGACGGACAGGTTCCCATTGAGATCATGGGCGGCTCGTCGTTCCCGCCGATCGGTCAGCTGCCCTATCTGCTGACGCTGCCCGCGTACGGTTTCTACGCCTTCCAGATCTGCCCCAACGCGCAGATGCCGGAGTGGCACGAAGTGCCCGCCGAGCCGCTGCCCGATTACGAGACGCTGGTGGTGCGCGGCGCGCTGGTGGAAGGGCCGGTCATGGCGCATCACCGTGGCGTGATCGAGAAGCAGGTGCTGCCTGGCTACCTCGGAGTGCGGCGTTGGTTCGCCTCCAAGGATCGCGGTATCGAGAGCTCGAAGATCCTTTACGCGGTGCCGTGGCCGGACCATGGCGACGATCTCGTTTTCACCGAGGTCGAAGCGACGCTTGCCGACGGTGGTACTGAACGTTACAGTCTGCCGGTCGGCATCGTCTGGGAAGACGAGAGCCCGACAGCGCGTGCCCAGCAGCTTGCATTGGCACGCGTGCGTCGCGGTCGTCGCATCGGCTTGCTTACCGACGGATTCGCCCTGGACGCCTTCGCCTCCGGCCTGTTGATCGGGCTGCGTCAGGGCATCGAATTGCCGGTGAACACCGGTGTCGTACGTTTCGAGACGACCGATGCGTTCGCCGGGGTCACCTTCGACCCGGCCATCGAAAGCCGGTGGCTGACCGCTGAGCAATCCAACAGCTCGATGATCATGCACGACGCCGGTGTGGTGAAGCTGTTCCGACGCACCTCCGTCGGCATCAATCCGGAAGTGGAGATGGGTCGCTTCCTCACCGAACACGGCTACGCCAACACCTCGCCGTTGCTCGGTGAGGTGGTCCGCATCGGCGAAAACGGCGACCGCACCACGCTGGCCGTGTTGCAGGGCTTTCTGCGCAATCAGGGCGATGCCTGGCGGTGGACGCTCGACTTCCTTCGTCGCAGCTACGACGAATACAGTCACTCCGACGAGGAAGAGCGCAAGGCGGAGATCGAGGCGGGGTACGACGCGTTCGCGACCGCGGTGGGCACGCGTCTGGGCGAGTTGCACGCCTTGCTTGCGCAGCCGTCCGAGATTCCCGCGTTCTCGCCCGAAAAGGCGAGCGCCGCCGACGTCGACGCGGTACGCGACAGCGTTCGTGCACAGATCGGCCGTGCGCTGGTGTCGATCGACCACCTTGCCGATCTGTCGGAGACGGTGGCTGCCGATGTCGAGGCGCTCAGAGGTCTCGTGGGTACGCTGGACGAGCGCGTGGGCAAGCTGGCGAAGGCGGGCGTATCCGCGCTTAAAACCCGGGTGCATGGCGACTTCCACCTCGGCCAGATCCTTGTGGTGCAGGACGACGCGTACATCATCGACTTCGAAGGCGAACCCGCTCGTTCGCTGGACGAGCGCCGGGCGAAGGGCTCCCCGCTGCGAGATGTCGCCGGTTTCCTGCGTTCGCTCGACTATGCGGCCGCCATGGCGCGCCGGGGTGAAGATGGCCTTGCTCCGATCGAGGACGAAGGCTTCGGCGATTACCTGTCCCGCTTCCGCGAGCGTTCGTCGCGCGTCTTCCTGGCGGCCTATCGCGCCGTCCTCGACGCGGCACCGGTACGCTGGGTCGATGGCGAGACGCTGGCACCCATCCTGGAGCTGTTCGTCATCGAGAAGGCGGCGTACGAAGTGAACTATGAAGCGGCGAACCGCCCCGGCTGGGTCGATGTGCCGGTGCGCGGGCTGCTGCACGCCGCGCGCGGTGAGACATCCCGAGAATTGAAGGAAGACACGTGACCGATCCCCGTACCTATGGCCTGACCGATCCCGCCGCCGTCGACGCACTCGTCGACGGACGGCACGGCGATCCTTTCGCTCTGCTCGGTCCGCACATCGTCGAGGGCAGGCGGGTCGTGCGCAGCTTGCAGCCGGGGGCGCAGGGTGTGGAGTTGATCGATGCGACCGGACGTTCGCTGGGCGAGCTGAAGCAGGTACACGACGGCGGCTTGTTCGCCGGTTTCCCGGAATCCGACGACGATTACCGCTTGCGTGTTCACTGGCCTGCGGCCGCCCATGACACGCACGATCCGTATCGTTTCGGTAACCTCCTCACTGACGACGACCTGCAGCGCCTGTCCGCCGGAACGCATACGGAGCTGTTTCTATGCCTTGGCGCGCATCCGGTCACGGTCGACGGCGTGAACGGCGTACGCTTCGCCGTCTGGGCGCCGAATGCGCAGCGGGTCAGTGTCGTGGGCGACTTCAACAGCTGGGACGGGCGTCGCTTGCCCATGCGCAAGCGTGTACCGGCGGGTGTCTGGGAACTCTTCGTGCCCGGCTTGCTGCCTGGCGCACGCTATAAGTACGAGATCTGGGGTGCCGACGGATCGCTGACCCAGCGCGCCGATCCGGTCGCCCTCGCGGCTGAGCTGCCGCCGTCTACCGCGTCGATCGTTGCCGATCCGACCGCGTTCCGCTGGACGGACGACGAATGGATGCGTCGCCGCGGTTCGTTGCATCATGCGGGCTCCCCGCTGTCGATTTACGAGCTGCATGCCGGATCGTGGCTGCGCGGTCCCGATGGGCGCGAGCTGCACTGGGATGAACTGGGCGAACGCC
This sequence comes from Luteibacter sp. 22Crub2.1, assembly GCF_900167995.1. Classification (NCBI taxonomy): domain Bacteria; kingdom Pseudomonadati; phylum Pseudomonadota; class Gammaproteobacteria; order Lysobacterales; family Rhodanobacteraceae; genus Luteibacter; species Luteibacter sp. 22Crub2.1. The sequence continues at coordinate 236,736 of NZ_FUYT01000007.1, read as the reverse complement.
TGATCCCGTATGTGGCGGGAATGGGTTTCAGCCATATCGAACTGCTGCCGGTGTCGGAGCACCCCTTCGGCGGATCCTGGGGTTATCAGCCACTGGGACAGTTCGCCCCGACGTCGCGGTTCGGTACGCCCGAGGCGTTCGCGCGCTTCGTCGACCGCTGCCACGAGGCGGGCGTCGGCGTCATTGTCGACTGGGTGCCCGCGCATTTCCCCACGGACATCCACGGTCTGGCGCACTTCGACGGCACGCCGCTCTACGAACATGCCGATCCGCGCGAGGGTTTCCATCAGGACTGGAACACGCTGATCTTCAATCTCGGCCGGAACGAGGTATCCGCGTTCCTGGTCGCCAGCGCGCTGGCCTGGCTCGAGCGCTTTCACGTCGACGGCCTGCGTGTGGACGCCGTGGCGTCGATGTTGTATCGCGACTACTCGCGCAAGCACGGCGAGTGGGTGCCGAACCAGTACGGCGGCCGCGAAAACCTCGAGTCGATCGCCTTCCTGCGCCGGGTGAACCAGCTCGTCGCGGAACGGCATCCGGACTGCATGACCATCGCCGAGGAATCGACCGCGTGGCCGGGCGTGACCCAGCCGGTGGAGCAGGGCGGCCTTGGCTTCGACTTCAAGTGGAACATGGGCTGGATGCACGATTCGCTCGAATACATGTCGCGCGATCCGTTGTACCGCCAGTTTCATCATGGCGAAATGACCTTCAGCATGGTCTATGCCTATTCCGAGAAGTTCGTGCTGCCGCTGTCACACGACGAAGTCGTGCACGGCAAACGGTCGTTGCTGGGACGCATGCCCGGCGACGAGTGGCAGCGTTTTGCCAACCTGCGTGCCTACTACGGTTTCATGTGGGGTCATCCGGGCAAGAAACTGCTGTTCACGGGTGGCGAAATCGCGCAGCCACACGAGTGGAATCACGATGCGCAGATCGCCTGGGAGCTGCTCGACAACCCGCTGCACCTCGGTGTGCAGAAGACCGTACGCGACCTCAACCGGGTCTATGCGTCGACGCCGGCCCTGCACGCATGGGATACCGATCCACGCGGCTTCCGCTGGGTGATCGGGGACGATGCGTCGCAGAGCATCTTTGCCTGGCTTCGCTTCGCGGAGAATGGACGGCCGGCCCTGGTGGTCAGCAACATGACGCCCACGCCGCGTCACGGCTTCCGCCTGGGCGTGCCCGACGGCGGCCGCTGGAAGGAAGCGTTCAACTCGGATGCTTCCGATTACGGCGGCTCCGGCGTCGGCAACGAAGGCGAGCGGCACACGCAGGATGTGCCATCGCATGGCTTCGATCGTTCGCTGGTGCTGAGCCTGCCACCCCTTTCCACGGTCATCTTCGTGGCCGACTGACGAGGAATCCGATGCCCGCACTTCCCGAGCGCATGCAGTCCGGTACGCCGCATCCCCTTGGCGCCACCTGCGACGGCATGGGAACGAATTTCGCGGTGTTCTCCGCCCACGCGGAGCGCATCGAACTGTGTCTGTTCGATCCATCCGGTAAGCGCGAGATCGCGCGATACGACCTCCCCGAATGTACCGATGAGGTGTTTCATGGCTACCTGCCACGTGTACGTGGCGGGATGCTTTACGGTTTCCGGGCGTATGGTCCGTATGAGCCGGAAGAGGGACACCGGTTCAATCCGAACAAGCTGTTGCTGGATCCTTACGCCCGCCTGCTCCATGGACAGGTTCGCTGGTCCGATGCGCTTCACGGCTACCGTGTGTCCTCGCCACGCGCGGATCTGTCGTTCGATCGTCGCGACAGCGCCGCGGCGATGCCCAAGGCGGTCGTGGTCGACGAGCCGATGCACTGGACGCAGAACAATCGCCCGCATACCCCCTGGAATGAGACGGTCATTTACGAGACCCATCTCAAGGGGATAACGCGAACGCTCAAGCGTATCCGGCCGCACGAGCGCGGCACCTTCATCGCGCTGGCCGATCCTTACGTCATCGACTATCTGGTCAAGCTGGGGATCACGGCCGTCGAACTGCTGCCCGTGCATGCGTTTCTTCAGGACCGGCGTCTCGCCGAGATGAAGCTGCGCAATTACTGGGGTTACAACACGCTGTCGTTCTTCGCTCCGGAACCGGCGTATCTTGCCGAAGGTGCGCTCAACGAGATCCGTGCCGCGGTGCAGGCGCTGCATGCGGCGGGCATCGAGGTGATCCTGGATGTGGTCTACAACCACACCTGCGAGGGCAGCGAACTGGGCACCACCATGTCCTTCCGGGGCCTGGACAACAAGAGCTACTACCGTCTGATGGCGGACAACCCGCGCTATTGCATCAACGACACAGGAACGGGCAATACGGTCAATACGGCGCACCCGCGTGTGCTGCAGATGGTGATGGACTCACTGCGCTACTGGGTCCAGACCTTTCATGTGGACGGCTTCCGCTTCGATCTCGGCGTCAGTCTGGGACGCGAAGAGCATGGGTTCGACCCCTGTTGCGGCCTGTTCGATGCCATGCGGCAGGATCCGGTGCTGGCCAACGTCAAACTTATTTCAGAGCCGTGGGACATCGGTCCAGGCGGTTACCAGCTGGGCAATCATCCGCCGGGCTTTGCCGAGTGGAACGGCAAGTTCCGTGACGATATCCGGAAGTTCTGGAAAGGCGACTCGAACATGCGCGGCGCGCTTGCGGGTCGGCTTCAGGCGTCTGGCGAGCTCTTCGACCACCAGAAGCGCAAGCCGTGGGCATCGGTCAATTTCATCACGGCGCACGACGGTTTCACGCTGGAAGACCTGGTCAGTTACAACGACAAGCACAACGATGCCAACGGCGAAGAAAACCGTGACGGTGGCAACGACAACGAAAGCTACAACCACGGTGTCGAAGGGCCGAGCGACGATCCCTCCATCCGTACCCAGCGCGACCGGCAGAAGCGCGCGATGCTGGCGACGATGTTCTTCTCGCACGGCACGCCGATGCTGCTCGGTGGCGACGAGTTCGGTCGCACGCAGAGCGGCAACAACAATGCCTATTGCCAGGACAACGAGTTGTCCTGGTACGACTGGAAGCTGGCCAGTTCGGATCCGGGTCGCGAGTTGTCCGAATTCGTTTCCCGCCTGATACGCCTGCGCGAACAACATCCCACCTTGCGGGCCGCGCACTTCCTGCGGGGCGACAAGGAGGTCGCGCCCGGCATGCGCGAAGTCGTGTGGTTCGACGAAAGCGGCGCCGAAATGACGCTGGAGACCTGGGGTTATACCGAGGGGCGCCTGCTGGCCTTGCGGCGCGCCCAGGCGTACGGAGAGAAACGAGCCGACGTGACGCTGATTCTGATCAATGCCACGCCTGAGACGCATGTTTTCCACCTTCCGCAGCCCGCCGCCAACTGGCGCCTGCGTTGCAACACTGCCGCGCCCCTGGCGCCGGAGCTACCGTGGACCGAGCCGACGATCGAAGTGGAGGGACGGAGCGTCCTGTTGCTGGCAGCGACAGTGCGGACCGAACCCGCGTGAGCGCGCGTTACGTACATGCCATGCCTTATGGCGTGAAGCCGTTGGGCGAGGGCAAGGCGCGCTTCCGTCTGTGGGCACCCGATGTCGACAGCGTGTCGATCGAGTGCGATACCGGGCACACGTCGACGATGCGTGCGCTGGACGATGGCTGGTTCGAATGCATCTGCCCCGCGGAGATTGGATCGGGCTACCGCTTTCGTCTGCCGGATGGCACAGCGGTACCCGACCCCGCGTCGCGCCGGCAGCGAGGCGGCGATGTGCACGGCTTCAGTGTGGTGACCGATCCGCAGGCCTTCGAGTGGCGGAACGGCGCCTGGCAGGGGCGTCCCTGGCAGGACACCGTGATCTACGAATTGCATGTCGGTGCGCTGGGCGGCTATCACGGTGTGGAAATGGTGCTGCCGCATCTCGCCTCGCTGGGCATCACGGCCTTGGAGCTCATGCCGATCGCCGAATTCCCCGGTGAGCGGAACTGGGGATACGACGGCGTCCTACCATATGCCCCGACGGACGCGTTCGGCTCACCCGAAGACCTCAAGTCGCTGATCGACACAGCGCACGGCCTCGGCCTGATGGTGTTTCTCGATGTCGTCTACAACCATTTCGGTCCCGACGGCAATTATCTGGGCGCCTACGCATCACCGTTTTTCGATGGCTCCGTACATACTCCCTGGGGCGCGGCGATTGGCGTGTCCACGCCGCAGGTCGGCGACTTCTTCGTGCACAATGCGCTTTACTGGCTCGAGGAATTCCGCTTCGACGGCTTGCGCTTCGACGCGGTGCACGCGATAGGCAATCCCGGTTGGCTGGGCTCGCTCGCCGCGCGCGTGCACGGCGCCATGGGACCGGACCGTCATGTGCACCTGATTCTGGAGAACGAGGCGAACCAGGCCAGCCTTCTCGGCAGGGGACGCTTCGATGCGCAATGGAACGACGACTTTCACAATGCCCTGCACGTGCTGCTGACGGGTGAGGCCGAGGGTTACTACGCGCACTACGAAGCGCCGATGCCCAAGCTTCTGCGCAGCCTGCAGGAGGGCTTCGTTTTTCAGGGCGAGCCGATGGGCGGCAAGCGTCGCGGCGAATCGAGCGCTCATCTGCCGCCGTCGCGCTTCGTCAACTTCCTGCAGAATCACGACCAGGTGGGCAACCGTGCGTTCGGCGACCGCCTGACGACGCTGATTGACGCCGAGACGATGGAGGCCGCGCTGGCCCTCCTGCTGCTTGCGCCTTTCGTCCCTATGCTGTTCATGGGAGAGGAGTGGGCCAGCCGCACGCCGTTTCTCTTCTTCACCGATTTCCAGGATGAGGACCTTCGCAAGGCGGTGCGCGACGGTCGGCGTCGCGAGTTCGAGGCATTCACGAGCTTCGGCGGCGAGGAGATTCCCGATCCGAACGACTACGACACGTTCACCGCGTCCATTCCCAACCGTGAGGAAGGAGCGGGTGAAGCGCGCCGGCAACTGGTTCGCGAACTGATCGCCCAGCGGCACAAGCACGTCGCTCCGCACATAGGCGATGCCAGGGCGGCGGGAGCGGAGGCAGTCGGCGACCGCGCCTTTACCGCCGCATGGAAACTGGGACCGGCGACGCTTACCTTGTACGTCAACCTCGGCGACGCCGACGTCACGATCCAGCGGCCACCATCGGCGTCCGCGGCATGGCTCCATGGCGATGCCGCGGATATCGCTTCCGTTTCGCGCGGCCTGCTTCCTGCTCGCCGTACCGTCGCCTGCCTGGAGTCCTGAGCCGTGAACGCCCCCCTCGACGATCGTCTCGCTTTGCTTGCCGAACAGGCTGGCATCGATGTCGACTGGCGCGACGCGCTGGACCGCCCGCAGACCACGCCGGCCAGCACGCTTCGTGCCGTGCTTCGCGCGATCGGCCTGCCTGCGGACAACGCCGATGATGTTTCCTCGAGCCTGAATCTGCTCGAGCAGGAGCGCAGCGGCCGACGACCGCCGCGCATGATTACCGCCGATGCGGGCGCACAGGTAGCCATTCCGCCCGTACCGCGCGGTCGCGTGTGGAAGCTGCTGGACAGCGAAGGCGGCCAGGTGGCCGAGGGCGCGTTGCCGTCGGGCGAGGCTGGTATTGCGGCGCCCTCGACACCCGGCTATTACACGTTGATGCTCGACGACGACGAGGTGACGCTGGCGATCGCACCGCCGCGAACCTTTGGCGTCGGCGACGTCGCCGGTACGCGCCGACCCTGGGGCATGGCCGTGCAGATGTCCGCGCTCCGTCGCCCCGGCGATGGCGGCTTCGGCGATTTCACGGCGCTTGAGCTTTGTGCGCGCGCCGCGGCGGAAAAAGGCGCGGATGCGCTCGCGATCAGCCCGTTGCATGCATTGTTCGCCGCCGCTCCCGAGCGTTACAGCCCCTACGCGCCGTCGAGCCGCCTGTTTCTCAACGGTCTGTATGTCGACCCGGTGAAAACCAGTGGTGAGCAGACCGTTCGCGCGGTGATCGACACGCACAACCTGCGTCAGGAACTGGCCGAACTCGAATGGCTCGAGCTGATCGACTGGCCGCGCGCGGCCCGTGCGCGTATGACCATTCTGCGGTCGTTGTTCGAATGGGCGTCGGTGGATCTTGCCCACTCGGAGCGTTTCAGCGCTTTCAGGCGGGAGCAGGGCGAGCCGCTCGAGCGGCACGCACGTTTCGAGGCGCTGCATGGGCATTTCACCGCACATGGCCGGCCCGGTGGCTGGCAGGGCTGGCCCACGGAATTCCACGACCCGGCCGGCAACGAGGTCGCTTCGTTCGTGCGCGAGCATGGTCGCGAAGTGGCCTTTCACGCCTGGCTGCAGTGGCTGGCCGCGCAAGGGCTCGAAGGTGCGCAGAAAGCGGCGCGTGACGCGGGCATGGCGATCGGCCTCGTCGCCGACCTCGCCGTGGGGGCGGACTCGGGTGGCAGCCATGCGTGGGCGCATCAGGCGGAGATGCTGCGCGGCCTGTCGGTGGGGGCACCACCGGACGCGCTGAACCGGCTGGGACAGGACTGGGGTCTGACGACGTTCTCCCCGCGTGGCCTGCGCGAAACCGGTTTCCGTGGCTTCATCGGCATGTTGCGTGCGGCGCTCGCGCACTCGGGCGGTGTCCGCATCGATCACGTGCTCGGCCTGAAACGCCTGTGGCTGGTCCCGCACGGCGCCGGCGCCACCGAGGGGGCCTATCTGCGCTACCCGCTCACCGACATGCTGCGGCTGATCGCACTCGAGTCGCATCTGCACCGCGCCGTCGTCATCGGCGAGGACTTGGGCACCGTACCCGCCGACTTCCGTCATGCCATCGCCGATAAGGGCGTGCTCGGTATTCGCGTGCTGTGGTTCGAGCGTGCATCGGACGGCGGTTTCGTGTCGCCACGCGAATGGTCGGACAATGCCATGGCGACGACGAGCACCCACGATGTCTCGACCGTGGCGGGATGGTGGAGCGGGCGCGATGTCGATTGGCGTAAGCGCACCGGCCTGGACGATCCCGCTGTCGACGAAGCGGCGCAGCGTGAGAAGGAACGCGCGGCGCTGTGGCGTGCGATGTGCGCGTCGGGCTCGGCCTGGAACGAGGATGCGCCACCCGCGACGGACGATATTTCTCCTGTCGTGGTCGCGGCGGCGCGCCACGTGTCTCAGGCGCCCGCACCGCTGGCGATCTTCCCCGTGGAGGACATCCTCGGCCTGCATGAGCAGCCGAATCTTCCGGGCCCCACCGATGCCATTCATCCGAACTGGCGGCGGCGCATGCCCGACTCGTCCACCCGCCTGTTCGATGGCCCGATTGCCAACGCGGTCTGCGCGGCGATCGACAAAACCCGGAACCGGACATGAGCCCGCCGCGCGCGCTGGCTCGCCTGCAGTTCCATGCGGGCTTCACTCTGGACGACGCGGTCGGCGTCGTCGGCTATTACGCCCGGCTGGGTGCGAGTCACCTCTACGCGTCGCCGATCCTTAAGGCGCGTGCGGGTTCGACGCATGGCTACGACGTGGTCGACTGCCACGAGGTCAACCCAGAGATCGGCGGTGAGGACGCGTTGCGCCGTCTGGTCGCCGCCCTGCGCGAGCACGGCATGGGTCTCGTGGTCGACATCGTGCCGAACCACATGGGCGTCGGCACCGAGAACGCCTGGTGGATGGACGTGCTGCGGAACGGGCGTGAGAGCAGTTACGCGGGTTACTTCGATATCGAATGGACCGCGCCGGATCCGCTGATTCGCGGTCGCGTGCTCTTGCCGATCCTCGGTGCCGGTTACGAGGAAACCTTGCAGTCGGGGCATCTGCGCCTGCGCCGTCGCGGCGATACCTGGATGTTGGGCATCTACGACGATCGTCTTCCGCTGTCGCCAGCCTCCGTTGCCGGACTGGGCGATGACGCGGTCGACGAGCACGACCCATCGACGGAGACGGGCAGGGCGAAGCTGCATGCTCTGATCGAAAAGCAGCATTACCGGCTTGCGTTCTGGAAGCTGGCCAGCGACATGGTCAACTACCGTCGTTTCTTCGACATCAACGAACTGGCGGGTCTTCGCATCGAGCGAACCGCGGTGTTCGAGGACACGCACAAGACGATTTTCCGTCTTTACGCCGAAGGGCTGATCGATGGCGTGCGCTGCGACCATGTGGACGGTCTCGCCGATCCGCGTCGCTACTGCCGGCAGTTGCGCCACCGGCTGGAAACGCTGCGTACGCAACGGCCATCCTCCGCGCCGCACGACGCCGCTTATCTCGTCGTCGAGAAGATCCTGGCCGAAGACGAAGATCTCCGGCTGGACTGGCGCACCGACGGCACCACGGGCTACGAGTTCATGGACCAGGTCTCGGCCGTCCTGCACTGTCAGCGTGGCGAAGCGCCACTTACCGAACTGTGGCGCAAGCTCACCGGTGAGTCGGCGGACTTCGGCACGCAGGCGGTGCGGGCACGCCGTCAGATTCTGGTCGACAGCTTCGAATCCGAGCTCGATCGCACCGCACGAGCGCTGTTCACGGCCGCACGCGCCAACGTCGCCACGCGCGACGTGTCGCTGGCGGCGGTCCGCCGGGTGATCGTCGAGCTGCTGGTGCACTTCCCTGTCTACCGCACGTATGCGGGTGGCGCGGGGCGAGACGCCATCGACGACGTCTTCTTCGCCCGGGCGGTGGAAGGCGCTTCACGGACCCTGCGGCTCGAAGACAGTGATCTGCTGCAGCTCGTGTCATTGTGGCTTGGCGGGGAAGCGCCCCGATCGCTGCCACCGGGTCCCGTACGCCGGGCACGCGAGCGCGCCATCGCGGTGTTCCAGCAGGCGACCTCGCCGGTGGCGGCCAAGGCCGTCGAAGACACCGCCGGCTATCGCTACGGTCGCCTGCTCTCGCGTAACGAGGTGGGTGTCGACGCCGGGCGTATGGCCATGTCGATGGAAGACTTCCATGCGCGCTGTGCGATGCGTGCCGATACCTTGCCGCACAACCTGCTGGCGACGGCGACGCACGACCACAAACGTGGCGAAGATCTGCGCGCCCGGCTGGCGGTACTGTCCGAGGTAAGCGAACGCTGGGTCGTTACCGCGGAGCGCTGGCGTGTTCGCCACGCGGACTTCCGGCAACGGGCGGATGGGCGCATGGCGCCTTCGGCGGGCGATGAGCTGATGCTTTACCAGATGCTGGTCGGCGCCTGGCCTCTGCACCTGTCGCCCGACGATACCGACGGCGTCGAGCGGTTCGCCTCGCGTATCGCCGCCTGGCAGCGCAAGGCGCTGCGTGAGGCCAAGCGCTGGACGCGCTGGACGTCGCCCAACGAGCCTTACGAAGATGCCTGCGAAGACTTCCTGCGGACGATCCTGTCCAGCGATGTCGCGGCGGAGCTGGCGGCTTTCGCCAATTACATCGCCTCGCCTGGCGCGGCCAACGGGTTGGCCCAGACCGTTCTGCGACTGACGACGCCCGGTGTGCCCGACCTCTACCAGGGTACGGATTACTGGGACTTCAGTCTGGTCGATCCCGACAACCGGCGACCGGTCGATTTCCTGGCGCGCGCCGCCTCCCTGGAACTGGCGGAGACCCCCTTCGAGGCATTGACGCACTGGCGCGACGGCGCGATCAAGCAGTCGGTGATCGCCCGGCTCCTGGCGACGCGCCGCGAGCACCCGGAGCTGTTTGCCCGCGGCAGCTACCGCGCCCTGGCGGTGGAAGGCCCCGCCTCGGAGCATGTTCTTGCGTTCGTCCGCGAGCATCGCGGGCAGCGCCTGTTCATCGCGGTCGCCCGGCACACGGCGGAATGGATCGCTGGCAGCGACGCGCCAGCGATCGGCGCCGACCACTGGGAGGGTACGTCGTTGACCCTTCCTGATGGGCGCTGGATGAGTATTTTCGGGGAAGGGCGGGTCGACGGCGGGCCGATCGAGGTAGCCACGCTTTTTGGCGAATTGCCGGTAGCGGCGTGGCTGGCGCAGCGCGCTTCCTAGCAGTCACCGGTAGCGTGCCCCGCCGAACCGAGTTATCCGGTGAGCGCCGGTTCGGTGGGAACTTCCCTCGTCAGGGCGGCCGGGGCCCCCTGAGACCGCCATCAGCCCGTCCCCTCGGCCCCTAACGACCTGACCAGTGCGACGTATTCCTCTTGCGCCTGCGCCTGTGGCATCCCCGTCAGCTTCACCCAGGCCTCGTACTTGGCCGTGCCCACGAAATCGAAAAAGCCCGGTTTCGGCCCCACGGCGTCGCCCTCGGAGCCCTGTTTGTAGAGGGCGTAGATCCGCAGCAGCGTGTCATTGTCCGGCCGACGCCCCAGACGGGTGATGTCCAGGTAAGCCTGCTCGAACTGGCTCCGGAGGTCGTCGGACATGGAAGGGCGCCTGGTCGATCGTTCGGGCGCTTGTAGCATGCACGGACGGGCGCGTCCATGCGCCGACTGCCGGGCGCCGACGCGATATCATGCCCGTTTCGCGAACGAGGTTTCCCCATGGCCCCATCGGCTGCTGCTCCTGTCCTGACCATCGACGGGCCCTCGGGCTCGGGCAAGGGCACCATCAGTCGCCTGGTGGCGGAGAAACTCGGCTGGCACCTGCTGGACTCCGGCGCCCTCTACCGGGCGGTGGGCTACGCGGCGGGCGAGGAGGGGATCGATCTGTCCGATGTCGACGCGGTCACCCGCTGCGCTCAGACCGTGAAGATCCGCTTCAAACCCAGTCCCAGTGGCGATGAGACCTACATTCTGGTCAACGGCCACAACGCCACGGACGAGCTGCGGACCGAGACGGCCGGGGCCGCGGCCTCGGCCATCGCGGTGATCCCCAGCGTCCGCCAGGCCCTGGTGGACATGCAGCACGGCTTCCGCAAGGCCCCGGGGCTGGTCGCCGACGGCCGGGATATGGGGACGGTGATTTTCCCGGATGCGGCGCATAAGTTCTTCCTCACGGCCAGTGCCGCCGAGCGCGCGAAAAGGCGCTATAAGCAGTTGAAGGATAAGGGGCTGAGCGTTACACTTGCCGTCCTTCAACGAGAGATCGAGGCTCGCGACGAGCGTGACGCGTCGCGGCTCGTGGCCCCGTTGAAGCCCGCCGAGGGCGCCGTGGTGATCGATACCACCGGCATGCCGATCGACGTGGTGGTGGAACGAGTATTCGCCGTGGTGCGTCCGTAAGGGCGCATCCGGCACGACCCCCGCGCAGTGTGCGCGGGATATTGGCAACGGCGCGGAGCGGCCCCATAACGGCCCTCTTATTGCGCCCACAACCGGTGGGTCCCCTGTCCGCACGCGTTCATTGATGTTACGCAGGCGCCGGGTACGACCTTTCATAACCCTGGAATCAACATGACTGAAAGTTTTGCCGAACTGTTTGAACAGAGCCAGCAGGCCATTTCGAAGCTGAAGCCCGGCTCCATCGTCACGGGTATCGTTGTGGAAATCCGCAACGACGTGGTGGTGATCAACGCCGGCCTGAAGAGCGAAGGCATCGTCCCCATTGAGCAGTTCAAGGACGAGAACGGCGCGCTCGAAGTGGAAGTGGGCGACGAAGTCAAGGTCGCGCTCGATGCGCTCGAGGACGGCTTCGGCGAGACCAAGCTCTCCCGTGAGAAGGCCAAGCGTTCGATGGTGTGGGACGACCTCGAGCAGGCGTTCGACAAGGAAGAGACCATCACCGGCAAGATCTCCGGCAAGGTCAAGGGCGGCTTCACGGTCGACATCAAGGACGTCCGCGCATTCCTGCCGGGCTCGCTGGTCGATGTGCGTCCGGTCCGTGACCCGGTTTACCTCGAGGGCAAGGACCTCGAGTTCAAGATCATCAAGCTCGACCGCAAGCGTAACAACGTCGTCGTCAGCCGCCGCGCGGTTGTCGAGACCGAGTTCTCGGAAGAGCGCGAGAAGCTCCTCGAGCGCCTGACCGAAGGTGCCGTCGTCAAGGGTGTGGTCAAGAACCTCACCGATTACGGCGCATTCGTCGACCTCGGCGGCATCGACGGCCTGCTCCACATCACCGATATGGCGTGGAAGCGCGTGCGTCACCCGTCGGAAGTGGTCAACGTCGGCGACGAGCTGGACGTCCGCGTCCTCAAGTACGACCGCGAGCGCAACCGCGTTTCGCTCGGCCTCAAGCAGCTCGGCGACGACCCGTGGGTCGCCATCGCCCGCCGTTACCCGGTCGGCAGCCGTCTGTTCGGCAAGGTCTCCAACGTCACCGATTACGGCTGCTTCGTCGAGATCGAGCCGGGCGTCGAAGGCCTGGTGCACGTCTCCGAAATGGACTGGACCAACAAGAACGTCAACCCGGCCAAGGTCGTGCAGGTCGGTGACGAGACGGAAGTCATGGTCCTCGACGTGGATGAAGAGCGTCGTCGTATCTCCCTCGGTATCAAGCAGACCCGCTCGAACCCGTGGGAAGCCTTCGCCGCCATGCACAAGAAGGGCGACAAGGTTTCCGGTCAGATCAAGTCGATCACCGATTTCGGTATCTTCATCGGTCTGGAAGGCGGCATCGACGGTCTCGTCCACCTGTCCGACATCTCCTGGCAGGCTTCGGGTGAAGACCTCGTTCGCAACTTCAAGAAGGGCGACGAAGTCGAAGCCGTGGTTCTGGCGGTCGATCCGGAACGTGAGCGCATCTCCCTCGGCATCAAGCAGATGGAGCAGGATCCGTTCGGTCAGTTCATGGCCACGAATCCGCGCGGCACCATTCTGAATGGCACCGTGAAGGAAGTGGACGCGAAGGGTGCGGTCATCGACCTCGGTGAAGGCGTCGAGGGCTACATCCGCGCCAACGACATCGCCAAGGAGCGCGTGGAAGATGCCACGACGCACCTGAAGGTCGGCGATGCCGTCGAGGCGAAGTTCACCGGTATGGATCGCAAGGGCCGTCAGCTCCAGCTGTCGATCCGTGCGAAGGACGAAGAGGACGTGGCTGACGCCATGGCCGATTACGCTTCGGCTGCCGGTGGTACGACCAAGCTCGGCGCTCTCCTCAAAGAGCAGATGAACAAGGCCGACTAACCGTCGGGCGAGGGGCGGTTCGCCGCCCCTCGCTGTTTGCTTGACAGGAACCAGGGGACCCATGACAAAGTCGGAACTGATCGAGGCGCTGGCGCGGCGCCAGACCCACCTTGCGTTCAGCGACGTGGAACTCGCCGTCAAGAGCGTGCTCGAACAGATGAGCCATGCCCTGTCCACGGGTGAGCGCATCGAGATCCGCGGCTTCGGCAGCTTTGCGCTGCACTTCCGTCCGCCGCGCATGGGGCGTAACCCCAAGACCGGCGAAGCGGTTGCCCTACCGGGTAAGCACGTGCCACATTTCAAGCCTGGCAAGGAATTGCGCGAACGCGTAAACCTCGTCGAGGAAACCAACGCCGCGCTCTGACGCGGCGTTTTTTTTGGTCGCGGGGCAGGGCGGACTTCGTCGTGCCGCCTGGCGTCCATCGGGGACGACATTCCGGTCCGGCCAACCTGTATGAAAGGCCAACCGCGCCGCACCATCGCGTTCACGATTCGGGTACAGTCCGGGAATGCGCCTTCTTGTCATACTTTTCCTATTGCTTTTCGTCGCCGTGGGCGTCGTGTTCGGTGCGCTGAACGCCGATCTCGTGACCTTCGATTTCGGCTTCGCCAGAGGCTCCCTGCCCAAGGGCGGCACGATCCTCGCCGCCGTGCTCGTGGGCTGGATTCTGGGCGGACTCACCGCCTGGCTCGGCACGTCGTTCGCCCATCGGCGCCTGCGCCGTCGCGAGCGCAAGGAACGCAAGGTAGGCAGCGCGACGACCGCATGAATCCGATCTGGTTGCTGGCGCTCGTTCCGCCCCTGGCCTTCGCCAGCGGCTGGTGGTTTGCCCGGCGTACTCATACGCGACGCTCCGGCGAGCGAGTCAATGAGCTTTCCTCCGATTACTTCCGGGGCCTGAACTACCTTCTCAACGAGGAGCAGGACAAGGCGCTGGAAGTGTTTCTGCGTCTGGCGGAATACAACCGGGACACGGTCGAGACCCATCTCGCGCTGGGTAACCTGTTCCGCAAGCGCGGCGAGGTGGATCGGGCGATTCGTCTCCACCAGCACCTGGTATCCCGGCAGGGTCTTTCGGACGAAATGAAGACGGTGGCCTTGCTCGAGCTGGGTGAGGACTACATGCGGGCGGGCTTGCTGGATCGCGCTGAGACCCTGTTTTCCGACCTGGTCGCGATGGATGCGCTGGCACCGTCGGCCCTCCGGCATCTGATCGCGATCTACCAGCACGAGCGCGAATGGCATAAGGCCATCGACCACGCGCGTCGGCTCGAAACCATGACGAGCGAAGACGAGTCGGCGATGATCGCGCAGTTCTACTGCGAGCTGGCCGAACAGTCGCGGCAGCATGGCGCCCGTACCGAGGCCCGTGAGTACATCCGGGAAGCGTTCGCGTGCCAGAACGACTGCGTCCGCGCGCACATGATCGCGGGTCGTCTCTCTTCGGAGGACGACGATCTGCCGGGCGCCATCGGCTCCTACGAAGCCGCCATCGCCGCCGACATCGCCTTCGTTCCCGAGATTCTGCCGCCGCTGCTCAACTGCTACGCGCGTTCCCAGCAGATGGACCGCGCCGAGACCTTTCTGCGCGAGATCATGGAGCGCTATCACGGTATCTCACCGGTGCTGGCTCTCACCCGTTTGTACGAGGGCAGGGACGGCGAACGGACGGCCATCGACTTCCTGACCGGGCAGCTGCGCAAGCGTCCGTCGGTGCGTGGCCTGATGGCGCTGATCGACGCGACCATGGATAAGGTCTCCGGCGAGGCCCGCGAGAACTACCTGATCCTGCGCGACCTCACCCGTAAGCTGCTCGAGGGGCAGGCGATGTATCGCTGCAGCCGCTGCGGCTTCGGCGCCAAGGCCCATCATTGGCAGTGCCCGAGCTGCAAGAGCTGGGGTACGGTCAGGCCCATCCATGGCGTCGCCAACGAATGACGCCCGTCCTCAGTATCGGTCCGACTCTCGTCGCCTGTGTCCTGGCCGCGTTCGTCGTCTCCTTCGCTTCGGTCCGCGCCACGATTGCCTATGCCCATCGACGCGGCATGCTCGACGAGCCGGGGCGCAGGCGCTCGCACATCATCCCGACCCCTCGCGGGGGCGGCATCGGGATCGTGCTCGGCGCTCTGGCGGGCATGCCGGCAGGACTGCTTTTGTTGCCTGTCTCGCCAGGGGCTGCGACGGTTGGCGCCTTTTCCGTGGCGACGATCGCCATCGCCGGCATTGGCTGGCTGGACGATCACGGTTCACTGCCGATCAAGCCGCGCCTGTTGATTCAGCTGGCGGCGACCCTGCTGCTGTGCGTGGCCGTGGCGTCATCCACGGCGAGCCTCTGGTGGGCGCTGCCCCTGCTGCTGGCGGGCGTCTGGTGCGTCAATCTGCATAATTTCATGGACGGCATCGACGGCCTGGCCGCGCAGCAGGCCGTCTTCTTCGGTGCCGCCTCCGCCGCCCTTGCCTGGTCGGCCGGCAGCCCGGCCATGGCCGGTGCGGGGTTGGCCATGGCCGCGGCATCGCTGGGCTTCTGGTGTTTCAACCGGTCGCCGGCCCGTATTTTTATGGGGGACGTCGGCAGCGCCACCCTCGGCCTCATGGTCTTTGCCCTGTCGGCCATGCTCTGGGCCTGGCGCACGAACCTGCTCTGGCCGGCGCTGATCTTCTCGTCGGCGTTCGTCATCGACGCGACTTTGACGCTGCTCGTGCGAATGCTGCGCGGTGCGCGCTGGTACACTCCGCACCGCGAACACCTTTACCAGTGGCTCGTGAGGCGGGGTTCGTCACATCGAAGGGTAGCCCTGTGCTACCTCGCATGGAACGTTCTCGTCTGCGTTCCCGTCGCATGGATCGCGTTCCGCTACCCGGCGGTGGCGCCCGTGTGTTTCGGGGCGACATACGTGTTGGGGGCAGCGGTCTGGCGTACTGGCAAGCGTTACGGCTTGCGTCGAAGGGAGCGACATGTTTCTGCGTAAGTTCATCGGCATCATTCATCCACGTACGGCGGTCGTCGCGCACGATCTGGCCATGGCGGCGCTCGCCTGGTGGATTGCAAAAACGCTGCGCTATGCGCTGATGCCGGATCTGGCACCGGTCTCGTACCTGCCGATGGAATTTCCCATCGTGTTGCTGGTACAGGGTGCGGTGTTCAACTGGACAGGCCTTTATAAAGGCGTCTGGCGCTTCGCCAGTCTGCCCGATCTCTGGAACATCATCCGCGCGACCGTCATCGGCGCCCTGATCATCGGCCTGGCCATGGTCATGTACGCGCGTCTCGACGGCGTGCCACGCTCGGTCCTGCTCGTCTATCCGGTCGTGCTGGTGGTGCTGCTCGGCGTCCCACGCCTCAGCTACCGCTTCTGGAAGGACAGCCGTATCGACCTGTTCCAGTCGGCGCCGACCAAGCGCGTGCTGATCGTGGGCGCCGACCGTGCGGGTGAGGCGCTGTCGCGCGATCTGCGTCGCGACAGCCGCTACAGCGTCATCGGCTTCGTCGACGACAACCTCGCCCTGCGCGGCGCGCAGATCGGCGGCATCCCGGTGCTGGGCACCGTCGATCAGCTGGCCGAGTTGTCGAAGGCCGTCGCGGTCCAGATGCTGCTGATCGCGGTACCGGGCGCCACGACCGCGCAGATGCGTCGCATCGTCGCCTTCTGCGAAAGCACCGGCCTGCCATTCCGTACGGTGCCCCGCCTCGAGGACGTGGTTGCCGGGCGTGCCCAGTTCAACGAAATCAAGGAAGTCGCCATCGAGGATCTTCTCGGCCGCGACGCCGTGGAACTCGACTGGACGGCCATCCGCGAGAACATCAGCGGCGGTCGTGTGCTGGTCACCGGCGGTGGCGGATCGATCGGTTCGGAGCTTTGCCGTCAGGTCGCGCGCCTCGGCGCCGCCTCACTGACCGTGGTCGAGATGTCCGAATACAACCTGTATCGGATCGGCCAGGAGCTGACCTCGGCCTACCCGGAACTGATCTTCAACGGCGTGCTGGCCGATGCCCGCGATGCCACGGCGATCAATCGCCTGTTTCAGGAAACCCAGCCGCAGATCGTCTTCCACGCGTCCGCCTACAAGCACGTCCCCATGTTGCAGGGTCAGCTGCGCGAGGCGTTCCGCAACAACGTGCTCGGCACACGCGTGGTAGCCGACGCCGCCGTGCGCTGTGGTGCCGCATCGTTCGTGCTGATCTCCACCGACAAGGCGGTCAATCCGACGTCGGTGATGGGCGCCTGCAAACGCATGGCGGAAATCTGGTGCCAGAACCTCGCGGCGCATACCTCTACACGTTTCATTACGGTTCGCTTCGGTAATGTTCTGGATTCCGCCGGTTCGGTGGTCCCATTGTTCCGCCGGCAGATTCGCCAGGGTGGTCCGGTGACGATCACCCACCCGGAGATCTCGCGCTACTTCATGACCATTCCCGAGGCCTGCCAGCTGATTCTTCAGGCGGCGACCCTCGGCAAGGGTGGCGAGATCTTCGCGCTCGACATGGGTGACCCGGTGAAGATCCGCGATCTGGCTGAACAGATGATCCGTCTGGCAGGCAAGCGTCCCGGCTCTGACATACAGATTGTTTATACGGGTCTTCGCTCGGGTGAGAAGCTGTTCGAAGAATTGTTTCACCCGTTGGAGAATTATACGAGCACGACCCACGCGAAGATTTTTCAGGCGCAGCATCGCCAGGTCTCGTGGGAAATGCTTCAGGTTCAGCTGGCCAGGGCCGAAGAGGCCGTGGCGGCGTTCGATGAAGAAACCCTGCGTCGGTGCGTGTCGCAGCTGTTGCCTTCGTTCCGCTGGAGCGAGCCGCAGAGCGACAACGTGCTGCCGCTACGCCGCAACGAAAGTGGAGACATCGCATGACCCAACCCCTGCGCAAGGTCGTATTTCCCGTCGCTGGCCTCGGTACGCGCTTCCTCCCGGCGACCAAGGTGGTGGCGAAGGAAATGCTGCCGGTGCTCGATCGGCCGTTGATCCAGTACGCCGTGGACGAGGCCGTGGACGCCGGTGCCGACACGCTGGTGTTCGTCACCAACCGTTACAAGCACGCCATCGCGGACTACTTCGACAAGGCTTACGAGCTGGAAGAGAAGCTGGCCGAAAAGCACAAGGATGAGCTGCTGGAAATCCTTCGCGGCATCCTTCCGCGTCACGTACGCTGCGTCTTCGTGACCCAGCCCGAAGCTCTGGGTCTGGGCGACGCCGTCGCGCGTGCCCAGGCCGTCGTCGGTGACGAGTACTTCGGCGTGGTGCTGCCGGACGATCTGATCTGGTCGCGTGGCAAGGGTGCGCTTCGCCAGATGGCCGAGGCGGCTTTCGAGCACAAGGCCGGCGTCATCGCGGTGGAAGATGTTCCGGCCACCGACACCGACAAGTACGGCATCGTGGATGCGCTGGAGAAGGTCAACGACCGGACCACCATCATCAAGACGATGGTTGAAAAGCCGAAGCCGGAAGACGCTCCGTCGACGCTGGGCGTGGTCGGCCGTTACGTGCTGCCGCCGCAGATCTTCGATTACCTGAAGAACACCCGCCCGGGCGCAGGTAACGAAGTCCAGCTGACCGACGCGATCGCCAATTACCTCAAGGACGAAGGCAAGGTGCTCGCCTATCGTTTCTTCGGCGATCGCTACGACTGCGGTAACAAGGCGGGCCTCGTTCGCGCGACGCTGGCTATGGCGATGGAAGATCCGAAGCTCGCCCCGATCGTCCGCGAGTTCGCCAACAAGCCGTAAGGCGACGTCGGTACCCGCAGATAAGCCCGCACTGCTGTGCGGGCTTATTTTTTTTGTGAGCACCGGAACCGCGATCGCATCGTTACGTAACGCCGTTACGTGCGTAAGATCCCGCGATCGCGCATCCCGCGCGGCATCCCATCAGGAGTTAAACCATGGCGGAAGCCGAATTTGTCAGCGACCCGAGCCTCAACGCGAAGTGGAATACGCGCTTCGCTTTCTTCGAGCGTTTCGGCGGTCCCAGTTCTCCGCAGTACAAGGCGGAGCTGAAGAAGCTTCCCTTCAGACAGAAGCTCATCGTCAACGGTAACTTCTTCGCGTTCTTCTTCGGGCCGATCTACTTCTTCATTCTGGGTCTCTGGAAGAAGGCCCTGGTGATCCTCGGTCTCGAAGTCGCCATCATCATCGCGCTGATGATCTTCAATGCACCCGATGGTTTCTACCGCGGCGTCGGCACGGGTTTCAACGTGTTCTACATGCTGGTCGCCAACTACGCCTACTACCTGAAGCGGGTGAAGGGTCAGGACAACTGGAGCCCGTTCGAGGGCATGCGTCTCTGACGACGGACGTCTGCCGCTTCCGGCAGGAGCCAGCCCTGCTGGCGATGGGTGCTTGCGACAGGGCCCATCGCCGACAAGGTTGGCTCCCTCCAGAGCCATGGCATCGGCAGGGTTGCTGGCTTACTTGATCGGTAGCGTCGGCAGGAACTTCGGGCGCTGGTAGGCCTGGGCTTTTTGCTCGACGCCGTAAGCGATGCCGATCAACGTCGGCTCGCTCCATTTCGTGCCGAAGAAGACGACACCCACGGGTAGCTCGTGCGCGAACTCCACCGGCAGGGTGATCGACGGATACCCGGCGATGGCCGCGGGAGCGGAAACCCCGCCAACGGTAGGATCGCCGCTGACCACATGGTCACCAAGCACCAGATCGTTGACGAACGCCGGGCCCCAGCTCGGCGCGAGCAGGGCGTCGAGGTGGTCTTTTGCCAATGCCGCATCGATGCCTTCCGGACCCGCGAGACGCTGGTTGCGATCGCGCATCTCGATGTACTTCGGATCGGTGGTGTCGCCCTTGTCCTGCGCCTGCAGGAACAGTTCCTGCCCGAACCACGGCATCTCCTTCGCGGCTTCGCGATTGTTGAACGCGATGAGGTCGGTGAGGTTCTTCATCGGCTGATCGGGCCGGCTGGCGAGATATGCGTCGATCCCGTGTTTGAACTCATAAAGCAGTACGTCGATCTCGTGTTCGCTCAGTTCCTTCAGGTGAGGGATCTCGACGTTGTCGACCACCGTCGCGCCTTGTGCTTTGAGTAGCGCGATGGTGTGTTCCAGCGCGCGATCCGCGTTCGGCTCGATACCCGCCAGCTGACGCGCCACGCCGATGCGCTTGCCACGCAGCGCGTTCGGATCGAGGAACTTCGTGTAGTCGGTGGCGTGCTTGTCCGCGTCCTTCGTGGCCGGGTCGCGCGGGTCACTGCCGGCGATGGCGCCGAGCACCGCCGCCGCGTCGGCCACGCTGCGTGCCATCGGCCCCGCGGTGTCCTGGCTGCTGGAGATGGGGATGATGCCGGTTCGGCTGACGAGGCCTACCGTGGGCTTGATGCCGACCAGTCCCGTCATCGACGCAGGGCAGATGATCGAGCCGTCGGTCTCGCTGCCGATCGCCACGGTAGCGAGGCCTGCCGCGACGGCGGCGCCTGAGCCCGCGCTGGAACCGCAGGCGTTGCGGTCCAGGACGTAGGGGTTGAGGGTGAGGCCGCCGCGCCCGGTCCATCCGCTGGTCGCATGGTTGGAGCGCATGTTGGCCCATTCGCTGAGGTTGGTCTTGCCGAGGATCACGGCACCGGCCTTGCGCAGCTTCGCCGCCACGGCGGAATCGTGAGGCGCGGGCTTCGTCGCCAGGGCCAGCGAGCCAGCCGTGGTGAGCATGCGGTCGCCGGTGTCGATGTTGTCCTTCAGCAGGATCGGGATGCCCGCCAGCGAGCCTTTGCGCGGCGCCTTGCCGGCGATGGACAGTGCGTCCGGATTGACGTCGAGCACGGCGTTGATCGACGGCCCGGCCTTGTCGAGCGTCTCGATACGATGGAGGAAGAGTCGGGTCATGCCCGCCGGCGTCAACGCACCCGTGGCATAGGCTTGCCGCAGGGTCGCGATGGAGGCGAAGGCGTCATCGTCACCGGCGTCGCGCGCTTTGGCTGCACCGCAGCTCGAACTGAGTACGAGCGCCGCGGCGAGCGCGGCCGGCCTGATCCCTACATGCTGCATATGTCTTTTCCCCCTGGCGACGCGGTGATGGCTGAGGCCAATCTACCCCAAGTCGCCCGTGGCTATACTGGCCCGATGCCTCGTCAGCCAGGGAGTGCCCATGCGTCGTCTCCTCAGCCGGTTCGCCGCTGCCGCTATCGCCTGTTTCGCCATATCCGTCGGGGCGGAGGACGCGCCGACCGTACCCGACACGTTGCTGCAACGTATCGCGGCATGCACGAGCTGCCACGGAGTGCACGGGGAGGGTGGCGATAACGGCTTCAACCCACGACTCGCCGGCAAGCCGGCGGGCTATCTGCACCGGCAGATGCAGGATTTTCAGAAGGGTCTGCGTCACTACCCGATCATGGAGTACACCGTCGCTCCGCTGAGCGACGAATACATGCGCGAGATCGCCGACTACTTCGCCGCGCAGCAGGTGCCTTATACGAAGCAGCCGGCCCCCGCGATGTCGCCCCAGGCGACCGCACGCGGGGAGGAGCTGGTGACGCGCGGTGACCCGGCGCGCGGCGTGCCTGCCTGCATGGCGTGTCACGGCGCCAACCTTACGGGCGTGCAACCCGATATTCCCGGGCTGGTAAATCTGCCGTACGACTACATCAGCGCGCAGCTGGGTTCCTGGCGTACGAATACCCGCAACACCATCGCGCCCGACTGCATGGCGACGATCGTCAGTCGCCTCAGCGATGCCGATATCAGCGCGGTGTCGGCATGGCTGGCGACCCGACCGGTCCCTGCGGACGCGCATGCCGAGGTGGCGGGAAGCGTGACCCCACCCATGCGCTGCGGCGTGCTCGGAGGCTGAGTCGATGGCACTGACGAACCGACTCATCGCTTTTCTTGCCTTGGCTTTCGCGGCAGGCGTCGTCCCGGCCAGCGACCTCGTCGAACGAGGTCGTTACCTTACCCTGGCCGGTGACTGCGCCTCTTGCCACACGACGCGCGGCGGGGCGCCGTTTTCAGGCGGACGGGTGATCGGTACGCCGTTCGGTGCGATCCCCGCACCCAACCTCACGCCCGACCGGGACACCGGCCTCGGTGCGTGGAGCGCGGACGATTTCTACCGTGCGATGCACAACGGGAAGGGGCACGACGACCGCTCGTTTTATCCTGTCTTCCCCTTCACGTCGTATACGAAGGTCACGCGTGCCGACACCGATGCCATCTTCGCTTACCT
This sequence comes from Luteibacter sp. 22Crub2.1, assembly GCF_900167995.1. Classification (NCBI taxonomy): domain Bacteria; kingdom Pseudomonadati; phylum Pseudomonadota; class Gammaproteobacteria; order Lysobacterales; family Rhodanobacteraceae; genus Luteibacter; species Luteibacter sp. 22Crub2.1. The sequence continues at coordinate 214,631 of NZ_FUYT01000007.1, read as the reverse complement.
GAAATCGCTGCCGCCGGTGAAGCGCGCTTCCATCGAGCCGATGTTGCGCTGGCCTTACAGCATGCGGTCGCTGATCGCTTCGTGGCGGCTGTTGTATTTCGACGAAGGCGAGTTCGTCCATGACCCGAAGCGGTCCGCCGCGTGGAACCGCGGCGCTTATCTGGTGCAGGGCCTTGGCCATTGCAACGAGTGTCACGCGAACCGCAACGCGTTCGGCGCGATGGTGTCGGAGCCGTATCTTGCCGGAGGCATCATTCCGGTACAGAACTGGTACGCGCCGGATCTGTCGATGGGCCCCAACGGCGGGCTGGCGGGATGGAGCGAAGCCGATGTGGTCGCGCTGCTGAAGACCGGACGCTCAGCGAAAGGTACGGCGTTCGGACCCATGGCGGAGGTGGTTCTGCAGAGTACGCAGCACCTGACCGACGACGACCTCGCCGCGATGGCGACGTACCTCAGGTCATTGCCGGAACGCGATCCTCCCGCGCAACGCGAGTCGGCCGCCAACGCTCGCGATCTCGCACGCACCGGTCAGAAGGTCTACGTCGAACAATGCGCGGACTGTCATGGCGTCGACGGTCATGGCAAGGGCGATGCGTACCCGCCGCTCGACCTTAACGCTTCGGTGACCGAACCTACGGGTATCAATGCGATCCGCATGGTGCTGAGCGGTGGATTCGCTCCGGCGACGCGCGACAATCCACGCCCGTATTCGATGCCACCATTCTCGCAGAAGCTCAGCGACGATGACGCCGCCGCGGTGGTGACCTATATCCGCCAGGCCTGGTCGAACAAAGCGGCGTCGGTGTCGCCGAATGACGTGCGCGCTTACAAGTCGACGCCGGGCGGCTGAGCACGCACGACGTCCGCCAGCTCCTGCCACAGACCGACGTCCCAGGAGCGGCGGGCCTGTCCGGAGGGCGAAGGCAAGACGAACACCATGGTGTCGCCGATGTTCGTTGGCTGTCGCCCGTAGGTCGCCTGCCTGCCGAGTGCATGGCGTCCGGCATGCTTGCTGGTAAAGGCAAGTACGCGGGGAGCGAAGCGAAGGACCTTGGCACGCAGCGCGTCGATATCGAAAGCCTCCCGCGGCAGCTCGTTGTCGTTGCCGAAGTGAAATTTCGACAGGTCGGTCAGGCCGATACCGAAGCCCGGCATCGACGGATATTCGGACGGTGCGAGGAGGCGCGGCGTCAGACCGACCGCGTGCACCGTGCGCCAGAACATGTTGCCCGGATGCGCGTAATAGGCATGCTCCCGTGCCGACCGCGTACCCGCGGCGGTGCCACAGAACACCAGAGCGAGCCCCGGTTCCAGGACATCGGGGAGCACGAAAGCAGGGTTGTCGGCGGCGGTCATTTCGCTACTTTACCTTTACATTGCTGCGTCACAACAAAACGTGGACATCCGGGGGCTTAGGCTGGGCTCCCATGAACTTCTCCGACTGGATGCCCGATCTCTCGCATCCGTGGACACGTTTCGCGCTGACCGTCGTGGTCGCGCTGGCGGTCGCGGGTCTCCTTCGCCGCGCCGTCGACATGGTGCTGCGTCGCTTCGCCCTCCGCCATCCGCGTGGGGCGAGCATCATCGCCCGCGCCAAGGCGCCTATGGATGTGATCGTGCCGCTGGCGATGCTGCTGCTGGCCTTCCGCGGGGCGCCCGACGAGCCCGCGCGCCTGATCGACGGCATGGAGCATGTCATCGCTGTCGTGCTCATCGGGGCCTGCACGTGGTTCCTGGTTCGCTGCATCGGCGCGCTGGAGGCCACCGTATCGCGCTTCAACCCTATCGATCTCGAGGACAATCTGCGGGCGCGTCGCGTGCAGACCCAGGTGCGCGTGCTGTCCCGCACCGGCATGGTCGTCGTCATCGTCCTCGGCCTAGGCGTTGCCCTGATGACGTTCCCGGTCGTGCGCCAGTTCGGGGCCAGCCTCCTGGCGTCGGCGGGTCTGGCGGGGCTGGCGGTGGGTCTCGCCGCCAAGCCGGTGCTCGGCAACCTGATCGCCGGCATCCAGATCGCGCTGACCCAGCCGATCCGTATCGACGATGTGGTGATTGTCGAAGGGGAGTGGGGCAGGATCGAAGAAATTACGAGCACGTATGTCGTGGTGGCCATCTGGGACGAGCGGCGGATGATTGTGCCGCTGCAGTATTTCATCGAAAACCCGTTCCAGAACTGGACGCGGACCAGCTCGCAGATCCTGGGTTCGGTCATGCTCTGGTTCGATTACGGCATCCCGCTGGACCCCCTCCGCGACGAGTTGCAGCGCATCTGCAAGGACGCGAATGAATGGGACGGTCGTGTCATCGTGCTGCAGGTCGTCGATGCCAGTGACAAGGCGATGCAATTGCGTGCATTGGTCAGTTCATCGAACTCGGGCAAGTCGTTCGACCTGCGTTGCAAGGTGCGTGAGGGGCTGATCGCCTTCGTCAGGCGTGAATTTCCGGAGTATCTGCCGCGCCTCCGCGGCGAACTCGAGAGTGAGCTCCGCGCTGTCGACGCCGCATCGCCCCCCTTCGCCAGCAAGCTGGCGAACGTACGCCGCTAGCGATCGACGGTTGTGTAGGAGCGACCCTGGTCGCGACCCCCATCGCCTCAAGCCCCCACCGTGATAGCTTTCCCGGCAAGAACCCCGCGCCGTCAACGCATCACGCCAGGAGCCCCCGATGGCAGCTAACGAACACCCTCACGAACACGCCGCTCAGCACTGGTTCGCCAAGGGCCTGAACGACCTGGGCCACGCCGAACGCCGCCTCATCGACCGCCTCATGCAGCGTAAGCTCGTCGCCGAGAACGTCAACGACGTCTTCGGCTCGGACATGACCTTCGGCGAGCGCCTCGCCGACAAGGTGTCGCGGTTCGGCGGTTCGTGGACCTTCATCATCGTGTTCGCCGTGATCCTGGCGTCATGGACCGGCTTCAATTCGTGGATCCTGCACGCGCCGTTCGATCCCTACCCGTACATCTTCCTCAACCTGCTGCTCTCGATGCTCGCCGCCATCCAGGCGCCCGTGATCATGATGAGTCAGAACCGCCAGGCCGAAAAAGACCGTCTCGACGCCGCCAACGATTACAAGGTGAACCTCAAGGCCGAGATCGAGATCATGGGCCTGCACGAGAAGATCGACCAGATGCGTACCGATCAGCTCGAGCGCATGCTGATGAAACAGCAGGAGCAGATCGACCTGCTGCTTAAGCTGGTCCGCGAGCGAGACGAGTAAACGAAAAAAAGCCCGGCCATGGCCGGGCTTTTTTCACATCGCGATGTCGCCGCGATTAACCGCGCGACGCCTTCTTACGATCGCCTTCCGTCAGGAACTTCTTCCGCATGCGGATTTCCTTCGGGGTGACTTCGACCAGCTCGTCGTCGTCGATGAAGTCCAGGGCCTGCTCCAGCGTGAACTTGGTCGCCGGGGTCAGCTGAATCGCATCGTCCTTACCGGAGGCGCGCATGTTGGTCAGCGGCTTCGGCTTGATCGCGTTGACGGTGAGGTCGTTGTCCTTCGCGTGGATACCGATGAGCTGGCCTTCGTACACCGCGTCACCTTCGGCGGCGAACAGCTTGCCACGCTCCTGGAGGGGTCCGAGCGAGTAGGCCGGGGTGTTGCCGCCGGCATTGGCGATCATCACACCGTTCTGGCGCTTGGCGATGGGAGCCGGGGTGTACGGACCGTAGTGCTTGAACACATGGAACAGCAGGCCCGAGCCCTGGGTCAAGGTCTTGAACTGGTTCTGGAAGCCGATCAGGCCACGGGCCGGAATCTCGTACTCGAGACGCACGCGACCGTTACCGTCCGAGACCATGTTCTTCAGTTCACCCTTACGGATGCCCAGGCGCTCCATCACGCCGCCCTGGTGGATCTCTTCGATGTCGATCACCAGTTCTTCGATCGGCTCCATCTTCTGGCCGTCGATTTCCTTGAGGATGACTTCCGGACGCGACACGGCCAGCTCGTAGCCTTCGCGACGCATGTTTTCGATCAGCACCGAGAGGTGCAGTTCGCCGCGGCCCGAGACCAGGAACTTGTCGGCGTCGGAGCCGTCTTCGACGCGGAGGGCCACGTTGTGCACCTTCTCGCGATCCAGGCGCTCACGCAGCTGACGGCTGGTCAGGAACTTGCCGCCCGACAGGTCCTTGTTGCCGACGAACGGCGAGTTGTTGACCTGGAAGGTCATGCTGATCATCGGCTCGTCGACGCTCAGCGCGGGCAGCGCTTCCGGCGTATCCGGCGCGGTCAGCGTGTCGGAAATGGTCAGGTCGGGAATGCCCGAGATGGCGACGATGTCGCCGGCTTCGGCACTGTCCTGCTCGATACGCTCGAGGCCCAGGAAGCCCAGCACCTGGACGATCTTGCCCTGACGCTTCTTGCCTTCGCGATCGATGACGGCGACCTGCATGCCCTTCTTCAGGGTGCCGCGCTGCACGCGACCGATGCCGATCACGCCGACGAAGTTGTTGTAGTCCAGCTGGCTGATGCGCATCTGGAAGGGGCCTTCCGGGTCGACGTCCGGCCGCGGCGCGTGCTGCATGATCGCTTCGTACAGCGGGGTCATGTCACCCTCGCGGGCGTTCTCGTCGAGCGAGGCATAACCATTGAGCGCCGACGCGTAGACGATCGGGAAATCCATCTGCTCATCGGTGGCGCCGAGCTTCGCGAACAGGTCCCAGACCTGCTCGACGACCCACTCCGTACGGGCGGCGGGGCGGTCAACCTTGTTGACGACGACGATGGGCTTGAAGCCCATGGCGAAGGCCTTCTGGGTGACGAAGCGCGTCTGCGGCATCGGGCCGTCCATCGCGTCGACCAGGATCAGCACGGTGTCGACCATCGACAGCACGCGCTCGACTTCACCACCGAAGTCGGCATGCCCCGGGGTGTCGACGATGTTGATGCGGTTCTTGACGCCCGTCTTCTTGTCTTCCCAGGTGATGGCCGTGTTCTTGGCCAGGATCGTGATGCCACGTTCCTTTTCCTGGTCGTTCGAATCCATGACGCGCTCGGCGAGCACGGTACGCTCGTTGAGCGTGCCCGACTGCTTCAGAAGCTGGTCGACGAGGGTGGTCTTGCCATGGTCGACGTGAGCGACGATGGCGATGTTGCGCAGGAATTCGATCGACATGCGTTATGCGCCGGCGTAAAGCCGGATCGCCTCTTTGGTTTGGGAAGCCGCCGATTATAAAGGAAATTGACGACTTTCGCATGACGGGCGAGGCTCCGTTCAGGAACCCCGCCCGGCAGACCGGTTTCAGAGCCCGGGCAACGCGTCCCGGCAGCTTGCCGGCAGGTATTTCTCGTCGATGCCTTCGCCTGAGCAGGTCCAGCCGACCTTACCGCCCTCGACCCTGGGCAGCAGGATCAGCTGGCCGCCGTCGAGCTTGGGATCGGCCTTGTGCGGGGCTTCGCCATCGAGGTTGACGGTGATTTCGCCACCCTGGCCGACCTCGACCGAGCTGACGTAGTCGTTACCGAGGGATTCCCCATCGCCCAGGCCGGCCGCCTTGTTGCTGGCGGGAAACTTCCCCGTGGTCAGGCGGTGCTCGGCCACGGCGGTCTTGACCGGGTCGGCGGCGGACAGGGCGCCGGCCACCTGGCTGCGCAGCGTGTACTCCTGATACTGGGGGACGGCGATGGCGGCGAGGATGGCGGTGCCGGCGATGACCGTGGCGCCGCCACCTTCACCGACGAGCTCGACGGGAGAGTGCTCGTAGGTGAGCGAAAAGCCCAGAGTGTCCTTGTCGGCCTCGAGCGCCGCGCCCAGAACGCCCTGGTCCGGAAGGCCAAGTGTGTGAGCCGATGGCAGGGTGCTGATGTCGGCATCGGAACCGGTGGCCCCCGCGACGAACTGCAGGAGCGACAGATACAGATAGTAGGCGTCGCGCTGGGCTCCATGGGTGGTCGCGGTGAAGCCCGCTACCGTGCGCTGGCCCGGGTAAGACCTGGCCTTGAACCAGTCATCCAGCGAAGTGTCGGGTCCGGCGGCCGCGCGATCGGACAGGGCCTGAGGGACTTTGGCAAAGACAGCCCAGTCGCCTTCTTCCGTCCACCATGTACGGCCGCCGAAGCGATCGACCATCTGCATGAACGCACGCGTGGACGGGTCGCTGTCCGGCGGCAGGCTCGTGGCGGCCTGTCCTGGGATCGACAGCCAGTGCACCTCGGCGCCGTCGACCTTCGCCGTGCCGGTTTTCCAGCCGTTGCCCTTGTTCTGGTCAATCAGCTCGTGCCAGCCCTTCCAGTCGCGGACGCGTGTAGCGTAGTAAAGGCCAGCATCGTCGGCGAAGACGACCGTCTCCGGGCCGAACCAGGCCGTGTATCGCTCAGGATCGAAGTGGTAGCGCTTCGAGAGGCGGTCGACGCTCTCGTGAAATGCCTTCGCGCCTTCCGCTCCGAAGTCGAGATTGAGATTGCCTTCGAAGGCCTTCCACGTCTCGGCGGTCGGCGTATTCAGGGTGACCGCCCAATGGGGCGCGCCGACGCTCTTTACCGTCGGCGCAAAGGACGTCGGCGACAGGTACTGCAGCAGGCGGGCCTGAGGCGCGTGCACCAGCAGCTGAAGCTGCCCGCGACCATTGACGGTGCCTGCGCCGAAGGCCACGGCGTCCGCCTTGGAAGCGAAGTCGGCCGGCAACCGGCCCAGCGGGGAATCGCCGGCCTGTGCCGCGGCGACGGCGCCGATGCCGCGCATGCTGATCCAGCCGAAGAAGCCCTCGCCCGAGCTGTCGATGCGCGGCTCGAGCGCCGAGAGGCTGGCCGGTGCCGTAGCGGCTGTGGCCTTGTCGACGTCGGCGATGAGCGTGGTCAGGGCGGTTCCGTCGATGCCGGGCTGCTCGGCGGCTAGCCCCTTCATGTGTCCTGTCACCCAAAGGCGGCGCGTGGTGACGTCGTAATGCAACGCTCCGCCGTCGGACGCGAGTTGTCCGTTGCCTTGCGCGTCGAGCGGCGCCTTGAGTAGCGGGGTTTCGCCGCCGAGGCTCTTGAGGCGCGCGTTAAACGCATCGACCGACGGGAAGTCGAGCACGACTGTGACGACCACGCGCGACGTGAAAGAGGGGATGCCGAGGGGATCGACGATGATGCCCTCGATCGGCGACCGCAGGTCGCCGAGCAGGAGATTCGCAACCGGCGCGATTTTCAGGTCGGCGAGCAGTTTGTCCTTACCGATGCTTTCGCGAATCTTCGCGATCGCATCCAGGTGCGCCTTCGTCGAGAGGGCTGCATCCAGCGGGCGTCCTGCCGGGACCGCGCCGAGCATGCCCCACGGCGAAGGAATTCGCAGATAGGCGACAGTCTGGGCGGGCAGGTGCTGACGTAACCATGCGGGCGAAGCGATGGCGGCCTGCGCTGCGGCAACGGCCTTTGGATCGGCGGCGGGTGCTTCGTCTTTCTTGTGGCAGGCGGCCAGTCCCAGACCCGCGACGATCGCGGCGGACAGCAGGACGTTACGACGGGCAGTCATTGCTCAGTATCCCCTTGGGTTCTTCCGGCTCCTGCCGGGATCCGGAGCATACCTTGGCGCGTGACGACATTTCGCGATAACTTGCGCCGAAAGTGTCGCCGGGAACCTCACCGCCGCTGACCGGTATGCTCGGTGTCCTTGCGTTCGCCACGAGATTGCGCGTCATGTCAGCACCCGACACCTTCGGCGATGTCCGCGTCACCACCCATCGCAATGGCGACGATCTTCTGAGCGCCGGTCTCGGCTTGCGCGGGCTGACGGGCACGTCCACGGCGTTCGCGCAGCCAACGTCGCCAACACCTGCGGAGCTCCGGCGACGCGCCATCCAGAGCAGTTGGAAAGGCATAGCCGATCTGGGTCCGCTCGGCGGCTTCGGCACGCTTTACGGACAGGTGCCGGATGTACCAGGGCGCGAGTACACCGCGTTCGCCACCCTGTCCGGTGCACGTGCGTCACATCGCGTGCTGGCGCAGGTCCCCGATGACTTCGATCACGCACAGCGCTGCCTGGTCGTTACCGCCTCGTCGGGATCGCGTGGCATCTATGGTGCGATCGCCCTCGCCGGAGGCTGGGGCCTGCCGCGAGGCTGCGCGGTGGCGTACACGGACAAAGGCGCGGGCGCGGGGTATTTCGATACTGCCGATCGGACGGGTGTGGCGCTCGATGGAACCCGCGCAAAGGCGGGCGAGGCGTCGCTCGAATTCGAACGTCAGGACGCACCGCACGACGCGGGTATCGCGGTGAAGCACGCGCACTCGGGCGACAACCCGGAAGCGGACTGGGGTCGACACGTTTTGCAGGCGGCGCGTTTCGGTCTCGCCATGCTCGACCGCGCGTTTCCGGAAGAGGCGCCGTTCACGCCGGAAAACACGCGCATTATCGCTACCGGCCTCTCAAATGGCGGCGGCGCCGTCCTGCGTGCCGCAGGCGACGACACCGACGGCATGCTGGCGGCGGTCGTCGCCCTCGAGCCCAACATCCACGTCGAAGGGCATGGGCGGCCGTTCTACGACTATGCGACCGAGGCGGCGCTGCTGTTGCCTGCCGCCCTGGCGGCGCGTGAGTTCGACGGCGTGCCGTTCGCGCGGGTCGGTGCGGTCTCGCCCCCGGCCTGGGCGTTGCGAGGTGCCGCGCTTCGGGCGCATGGACGGCTGAAGGCTTTCATGCCGGGCCCGCAGGCCGACGAAGCGCTGGCCATGCTGCGGGCGTCAGGCTGGGACGACGACGCCCTCAAGGTGGGCGCGTCGTCTACCTCGCTGGATCTCTGGCGAGCGGTCACGGCGGCGTATGCCTCCGCTTATATGCGGCGCCCGGCGGGCGCGATGCCCTGCGGGTTTTCATACCGGGCACAGCACGTGGGTGCGATCGCGGGTCCGGCCGAAGCGATTATCCGCGCCGCCTGGTGGGCGGAGGGATCGGGCGTGCCCCCGGGCGCCGGGGTCATCCTTGCCGGCGGCACCGACTTCTCGCTCGACCCGACCCTGCCCGGCCATCTGAGTCTGCGTGACCTGTGGACAGGGCAGGGCGAGGATGGCGTCAGCCTGCGCGCCGGTGTAGCGGCCACAGTGGCGACGCGGCCACGCGCCGCGCTCCCGATCCTCATCGTGCACGGGGCGCAGGACGGTCTGATCCCCGTGGCCTTCAGCTCGGAGCCCTACGTGAAGTGGCTGCGCGCTTCCGGCCGATCGCCCGTGTTCTGGAAGGTGCCGTACGCCCAGCACTTCGATTCCTTCCTGGCCTTCCCGGACTTCGGGGACGGCCACGTGCCGCTGCTGCCTTACGGCTACGCGGCGCTGGACCGGGCCTGGGCGCACCTCATGGAGGGCAGGGCGCTGCCTGAGGACGCCGCCGTGCGCGATACCCGCCCTCGCGGGGCAGGTCCTCTGACCGCCGAAGCGCTGGCCCTGCCACGGACCTGAACGCACCATCACGCTTTACCGCTTGAACTGTTGGGCAGGTGGCGCCATCTTCGTTAGCCTTTGCAGCCCACCGGACCGGCCGCTCGCAGTGGATAGTCCGATTTTCAACGAGTTACAGGAATTGCGATGACCATTACCGTCACCATGAAGACCAACAAGGGCGATATCCACCTCCGCCTGCACGACGACAAGACCCCGGTTACCGTGGCCAACTTCGTCAACCTGGCCAAGCGTGGCTACTACGATGGCAAGACGTTCCACCGCGTCATCCCCGACTTCATGATCCAGGGCGGTTGCCCCGAGGGTTCGGGCCGTGGCGGTCCGGGCTACAAGTTCGGTGACGAGTTCGACGCCAGCCTCAAGCACGACAAGCCGGGCATCCTGTCCATGGCCAACGCCGGCCCGGGCACCAATGGCTCGCAGTTCTTCATCACCCACGGCGCCACCCCCTGGCTCGACGGCAAGCACAGCGTCTTCGGCGAAGTGGTCGGCCCGGACGACCAGGCCGTGGTCAACAAGATCGTCGGCGACGACACCATCGAGACGGTGACCGTCGAAGGCGACGTGGACGCGCTGCTCGAGAAGCAGGCCGCCCAGGTCGCGAAGTGGAACGAAGTGCTCGACAACCGCTGAGCGCCCGTCCGGCGTCAAAGCGTTTGAAACGCCGCCTCCGGGCGGCGTTTTCTTTTTGGGGCGTGTTAAAATGCCGCACTTTGCCCCACCCCCGACGAGGAAACGATGCCGCAGCTCGCCACGCGAATGGGTCGCGCCAAACCCAGTGCGATCATGGTCATTGCCGAGAAAGCCAAGCGCCTCAAGGCTGAAGGCCGCGACATCGTCAGCTTCTCGATCGGTGTCCCCAATTTCCTTCCCGGTGAGCACGTCTACGCCGCCGCCCGCGAGGCGTTGTCGAAGGACTCCGGCCAGTACGGCAGCAACCGTGGCGCCGATGCGCTGGTCGATGCCTTCCTGGCCCATATCGACGCCCTGGGTCTCACCGGCTACAAGCGTGAAAACGTCTCCACCGGCGTCGGTGCCAAACAGATCCTCTACAACCTGGCCGAAGCGCTGCTGGACGAAGGCGACGAAATCGCTTTCCCGGCCCCGTACTGGACCAGCTACCTCGACATCGCCGAGATCGTCGGGGCAAAGATCAACATCCTGCCGTGCCCGCCCGAGCAGCACTACAAGCTCACTCCCGCGCAGCTGGACGAAGCGCTGGCGCGCAAGCCGCGCGTCTTCCTGTTCAACAACCCCTCCAACCCGACGGGCATGGTCTATACGTGCGATGAAATCGCCGCGCTGGCCGACGTCATCGCGAAGTATCCGGATACCTGGATCATCACCGACGACATCTACAACACGATGGTGTTCGACGGCGTGGGTTACCACAACTTCGTGCACGTCCGTCCGGAGCTGAAAGACCGCACGATCTTCGTCGACTCGCTGTCGAAGACCTACGGCATGCCCGGCTGGCGCGTGGGCTTCATCGCCGCGCCGGAAACCGTCGCCAGGGCGGTCACCACGCTCAACTCCAATCACATCACCAGCCTGCCGGAAGTGGTCACCGCCGCCGCCGTCGCCGCGCTGGCCGGTCCGCAGGACGTCCCCGCGCAGAAGTGCGTCGAATTCGCCGCGAAGCGCGACCGCGTCTACAACGCGCTGGTGTCCATTCCGGGCGTGGTCTGCCCGCGTCCGCAGGGCGCGTTCTACGCGTTCCCGGACATCTCGGTGGCCTTCGGCAAGAAGCACAACGGCGTGGAGATCACCTCCGACGTCGACTTCTGCGCCGTGCTACTCGATGCCAAGGGCGTGGCCTGCGTGCCGGGTTCGGCCTTCGGCGAGCCGCGCGCCCTGCGTATTTCCTATTCGTGCCCGGACGAGGCACTCGACAAGGGCATGGCCCGCATCGTCGAGTTCTTCGCCGAGCTGAGCTGATCGTCAGTCCCCCGCGATATCCCTGAGGAGTCGAAAGATGAAAGCACCCGTTCGCGTTGCCGTCACCGGCGCAGCCGGCCAGATCGGTTATGCCCTCCTGTTCCGTATCGCCGCCGGCGACATGCTGGGTCCCGACCAGCCGGTGATCCTGCACCTGCTCGAAATCACCCCGGCGCTGCCCACGCTGCAGGGCGTGGTGATGGAGCTCAACGATTGCGCCTTCCCGACCCTCGCGGGCGTGGTCGCCACCGATGACCTCAACGTCGCCTTCAAGGACGTCGATTACGCACTGCTGGTCGGCGCGCGTCCGCGTGGCCCCGGCATGGAGCGCAAGGACCTTCTGGAAGCCAACGGCGCCATCTTCGGTCCGCAGGGCAAGGCGTTGAACGACCACGCCAAGCGCGACGTGCGCGTGCTGGTCGTCGGCAATCCGGCTAACACCAATGCGCTGATCGCGCAGCAGAACGCTCCGGATCTCGATCCGAAGTGCTTCACCGCGATGGTTCGTCTCGACCACAACCGCGCGCTGTCGCAGCTGGCCGAGAAGACCGGTACGCACTCCACCGACATCAAGAAGCTGACGATCTGGGGCAACCACAGCTCGACCCAGTATCCGGACCTGCACACGACCACCGTCAAGGGCAAGCCGGCGCTCGATCAGGTCGACCAGGCCTGGTACGAGGGCGAGTTCATCCCGACCGTGCAGCAGCGCGGCGCGGCGATCATCAAGGCGCGTGGCGCATCGTCGGCCGCTTCGGCCGCTTCGGCCGCCGTCGACCATATGCGTGACTGGACGCTCGGTACGGCCGAGGGTGACTGGGTCTCGATGGGTATCCCGTCAGACGGCTCGTACGGTGTGGAGCCGGGCGTGATCTTCGGTTACCCGGTGACGGTCAAGGACGGCAAGTACGCCATCGTCCAGGGTCTGGAGATCAACGCGTTCTCCCAGTCGCGTATCGACGCGACCGAAAAGGAACTGCGCGAAGAGCGCGCTGGCGTGGAGCATCTGTTCGCGAAGTAATTCGCGGCGGGTTTTGCGTTTGGGAAAAAGCCGCTCCGGTTAGGGCGGCTTTTTTTATGTTTTACCTCGTCGCATGGGTGGAGTTTCCGCGTCCGCGCATCGTTGGCTTTTCGCTCGCAGGGCGGGCTCCTGCGGGTGAGCTGCCCTGCGGGCGAGGCTTGCTCATGCTTTACTTGCGGAACACACCCTGTCCGCGACGATGACCCCATGGCCGAAGGTTCAAAACTCGTCGTATACGTCGCGCTCGCGTCCAATGTCGCCATCGCTGTCGCCAAGTTCGTCGCCGCGGCGATCACCGGCAGCTCCGCGATGCTGTCCGAGGGCGTGCACTCCCTCGTCGACAGCGTCAACGAGATCCTGCTGCTCTATGGGCTCAAGCGCTCCCAGCGACGTCCGGACCGCCAGCACCCCCTGGGTTTCGGTCGTGAACTCTACTTCTGGAGTTTCATCGTCGCGCTGCTGGTGCTGTCGCTCGGTGCCGGCTTCTCCTTGTACGAGGGCGTCAACCACATCCTGACGCCCGAGCCGCTCGAGGATCCGAAGACCGCTTACATCGTTCTCGCCGTGAGCGTGCTGTTCGAAGGCTCATCGTGGTGGCTGTCGCTCAAGAGTGTGCAGCGGAAGAAGGGCCGGCTCGGTTACTTCGAGGCGTTTCGTCGGAGCAAGGACCCGACCACGTACTCGGTGCTGTTTGAAGACACCGCGGCGTTGCTAGGTCTGGGCATCGCGGGCATCGGTATCTATCTGTCGCACGCGTTCAACGATCCGCGCATCGATGGCTGGGCCTCGGTGGGTATTTCGGTCGTGCTCGCGCTGGCGGCGATCGCGCTGGCTCGCGAGAGCAAGGAGCTGTTGATCGGTGAGCCCGCGCAGCCGAAGCTGCTGGCGCAGGTGTGCAACATCGCGGGCGAGGTACCCGGCATCGAGGCGGTCAATGGCGTGCTGACGGTGCAGGTCGGCCCCGACCACGTGCTGGTGGCGCTATCCGCGGCGTTCGACGATGCGTTGACGACGGTGCAGATCGAGGAATGCGTGCGCGAGATCGAGCGGCGGACGAAAGAGGCGAAGCTGCCGATCGTGGCGTTGTTCATCAAGCCGCAGACGCCCGAACGGTGGCGGGAACGCCTGAACGAGCTGGACGGCAGGTAGGAGCGCGCCTTGCGCGCGATCTGGAGGGTGCTGCTGGCGCCCATCGCCCGCAGGGCGGGCCCCTACAGAAAATCGCACGACCCGACACAGATCGCGCGACCAAAAAAAATCCCGCCGAAGCGGGATTTTTCATGCCTTTCAGGAATGATCGCCTTCTTTCGGCGGCTTCCCGCGACCTTCGATGTGACCACCGAAGCCCATGCGCATCGCCGACAGCAGGCGCTCCGCATAGGTGTGGTCCTGACGCGAGCGGAAACGGGCGAACAGAGCGGAGGTGAGCACCTCGGCCGGGACGGCTTCTTCGATCGCGGCGTTCACCGTCCAGCGGCCTTCGCCGGAGTCGTCGACGTAGCCGGAGTAGTTGTCCAGCTCCGGACCCTTGGCCAGCGCGCTGGCCGTGAGATCGAGCAGCCACGAGGACACGACGCTGCCGCGGCGCCAGACTTCGGCGATGTCGGCCATGTCGAGGTTGTAGCGCTCGCGCTCGGGCAGCTGCGTGCCGTTACGGTTCTTCAGGATGTCGAAGCCTTCCGCGAAGGCCTGCATCATGCCGTACTCGATGCCGTTGTGGATCATCTTGACGAAGTGGCCGGCACCGGCGGGACCGGCGTGCATGTAGCCGTTCTCGACGCGCGGGTCACGGCCTTCACGGCTCTCGGTGCGCGGGATGTCGCCGGCGCCCGGCGCCAGGGTCTTGAAGATCGGGTCGAGGAAGTCGACGGTCGGCTTGTCGCCGCCGATCATCATGCAGTAACCGCGATCCAGGCCCCACACACCGCCGGAGGTACCGACGTCGACGTAGTGCTGACCCTTGGCGGCGAGCTCTTCGGCACGGCGGGCATCGTCCTTGTAGAAGGTGTTGCCACCGTCGATGATGATGTCGTCCTTGCCCAGCAGGCCACTGATCTTGGCGATCGTGGTCTCGGTGATCTCGCCTGCCGGCAGCATGACCCAGACGACCTTGGGCGAGGGCAGGGCCTGGACCAGGGCCTCGAGCGACTCGACGGCTTCGCCGCCGTCCTTCGCCAGCGTGGCACGCGCGTCGGCGTTGTTGTCATAGACAACGGTCTGGTGACCGTCCCTCATCAGGCGACGGGCGATGTTGCCGCCCATCTTGCCCAGACCGATCAAACCGATTTTCATGCGTGGGGTCCTCGTGTGTTTATCGGGGGAATATGTGGCTACCCGGTCAGGATGCAAGGCATATCAACGTGTCAGGCACTCAAAGCGGTGCCTCGAAGTCGATATCCGGTCCGGCGGGAACGATCCCGGTCGGGTCCAGCCAGGGGTGGCTCAGGTAATAGTGCTTTTTGATGTGCCCGAAGTCGACCGTTTCGCGAATGCCCGGCTCCTGATACAGCGCGCGCGTATACGCCCAAAGCGCGGGATAGTCGATCAGGCGGCGCAGGTTGCATTTGAAATGTCCGTGGTACACCGGGTCGAAGCGGAGCAGGGTGGTGAACAGTCGCCAGTCGGCTTCGGTCAGGCGGTCGCCACACAGGTAGCGACGGTCCGACAGGTGCATCTCCAGCCAGTCCAGTGTGTCGAACAGCGGGACGATGGCTTCCTCGTAAGCGTCCTGGCTGCCGGCAAAGCCGGCCTTGTACACACCATTATTCAACGTGTCGTAGATCCGCGCATTGTACCCGTCGATCTCCGCGCGCAGGTCTTGCGGATAATAGTCGCCGCGTCGGGCGCCGACGCCATCGAAGGCGTCGTTGAACATGCGGATGATGTCGGCTGACTCGTTGCTGACGATGGTGCGCCTCTGTTTGTCCCACAGCACGGGGACGGAGGCCCGGCCCGAGACCGCTGGATCGGCCAGTTTGTACAGCTCGAAGACCCGGCGTACCCCGTTGACGTCATCGGGCACGACGCCCTCGGCGGGCTCGAAGGTCCAGCCCTCGTCGCCCATGAGCCAATGTGTCACGGAGAGGCCGATCATCTCGTCGAGGCCTTTGATGGCCCGGAAAATCGCCGTGCGGTGTGCCCATGGGCACGCCCGTGCGATGTACAGGTGGTAGCGCCCGGCTTCGGCGGCAAAGCCGCCTTCGCCGGTCGGACCCGCCGAGCCATCCGGGGTAATCCAGTTCCGGAAACGCGTCGGCTCGCGCTCGAAGCGGCCCCCGCCCTTGCCGGTGTCGTACCCCGCGGTGGTCCAGGTGCCTTCGACGAGCAGCCCCATGGGCGTCATCCTCGGTGGGAAAACGCCTTGATAGCGCAGGGTGAGAGAAAATTCCGTCATGTGAGGGCGGTGTCTGTCCCTCGGGGAAGATGCTTGACGGGTTCTTCAGTGGCTCAGTGGGAGGGTGCGGCTTTCCATTACCTTCAAAGGAGCCTCTCATGACCGACGCACGCCAGCAGGACAACGAGAAGATCTGGTCGCTGATCAAGGACGCCCGCGTCGCCATGCTGACCAGCGAGCGCGACGGCCGGCTCTACAGCCGCCCCATGGTCGCCTCGCAGAAGGCCTTCGATGGCAGCCTCTGGTTCTTCACCCGCAAGAGTTCGCCGAAGGTGGCCGAGGTGGAGGCGCATCGCCAGGTCAACGTCGCCTATGCCAGTTCCTCCGACAACAGCTATGTTTCGCTGTCGGGCGCCGCTGTCGTGGTCGACGACCGCGCTTCTATCGATGCCCACTGGAACGAGTGGATCAAAACCTGGTTCCCGAATGGCAAGGACGACCCGGACATCGCGCTGATCCGTGTCGACGTCGATACCGCCGAATACTGGGATGCGCCCTCGTCGAAGATGGTCGTCGCGTTCGACTATCTGAAGGCGCGTCTTTCGGGAAAGACGCCCGACCTTGGCGAGAATCGCAAGATCGACGTCCGTTGACCTGACTTCTGGCACGGTAGAGGCGGGCTTCGTTTGCCGGTTACGCTCAGGGGTCGTTCCCAGGGTGTCCCCGATGAAAAACGTTGCCCGTCTGTCGCTCGCCAGTGTCGCCCTTGCGGGTTCGCTCGGCGCCGCGGCCGCGACCTTCGATCCGCGCGAAGCGTTCGCTCCGTTCGGTTATCCCCAGCCGGCAACGGCTTATCGCTCCGGCAGCGGTATGCCAGGTCCGCTGTTCTGGCAGAACAGGGCGGACTACGATCTGTCCGCCACGCTAGACCCGGTCAGGAACACGCTGGTCGGTAAGGCCACGATTCACTACACCAACAACAGTCCGGACGCGCTCGACGTGCTCTGGCTGCAGATGGACGAGAACCGTTTCACCCGCGAGGCCCGCGGCAATTTCACCGGCGGACGGCAGCCTGCGGACAAGCAGCACACCGATGGTTACCGTATCGCGAGTGTCAGCGTCGAGCAGGGTGGCAGGACGGCGCGGGCGGCGTACGTGGTCAGCGACACACGGATGCAGATCCGCCTGCCCGAGGCGGTTTCCGCGAAAGGCGGCAAGGTCTCGGTGACGATCGAATATTCTTACGATCTGCCTGGCGATTTCGGCGGTCGGACGGGCTTCGCACCGTCGAAGAACGGGAACATCTACGAGATGGCGCAGTGGTACCCGCGCATGTGCGTGTACGACGATCAACGTGGCTGGGACACCGCGCCCTATCTCAACAGCGAGTTCTACCTCGAGTACGGCGATTTCAACTACGCGATCACCGTACCCTCGGACATGATCGTCGCCGGCTCCGGTGAACTGGTCAACCCGGACGACGTGCTCACGGCCGCGCAGCGAGACAGGCTGGCCAAAGCACGCGAGAGCGACAAGACGGTGATGATCCGCACGCCCGCGGAAGTGACCGATCCGGCCAGCCGGCCGAAGAAGGGCGGCACGCTCACCTGGAAGTTCCAGATGAAGAACACGCGTGACGTCGCGTTCGGCGCGTCGACCAGCTACGTGTGGGACGCGGCGCGGATCAATCTGCCCGAAGGCAAGAAAGCCCTGGCCATGTCGGTGTACCCGGTGGAAAGCGTCGGTGACGCGCAGTGGGGTCGTTCGACGGAATACCTGAAGGCTTCTGTCGAGCACTTCTCGACAAAGTGGTACCCGTACCCGTATCCCGTTGCGATCAGCGAAGCCGGCGATGCGGCCAGTGGTATGGAATACCCGGGTATCGTCTTCGACCCGATGAAGGCGTCCCCGAAGGATCTCCACATGGTGACCGCGCACGAGATCGGTCACACCTGGTTTCCGATGATCGTCGGCTCCGACGAGCGTCGTAACGCCTGGATGGACGAGGGCTTCAACACCTTCATCGACGTGTATGAGGCGGACGCGTTCAACCGGGGCGAATTCGCGCCGAAGCGCGACAGTGAGTACTCGCCCAAAGGTGGCAATCCGGTCGACGAGATCCTGCCGCTGCTGGCAGACCCGGAAGCGCCGAATCTGCTGATCGGTGCCGACATGGTCAAAGAGAAATACCGGCACCCGGCGACGTACTTCAAGGCCGCGCTTGGCCTGGTGTTGCTGCGCGAGCAGATCGTCGGTCCCGAGCGATTCGATCCGGCGTTCCGCAAATACATCGCCACCTGGGCCTATAAGCATCCGACACCGTCGGACTTCTTCCGTCTGATGGAAAGCGAAACCGGCGAAGACCTCAGCTGGTTCTGGCGCGGCTGGTATGCCAACAACTGGCAGCTGGACCTTGCGGTGACGAAGGTGGATGGTGCGAAGGTGACTATCGCCAATCTGGACCGGCTGGTGATGCCGTCGACCTTGCGGGTGACCTTCGAAGACAAGACCACGCGCGATATCCGCATCCCGGTGGAAACCTGGCAGCAGCACACGGCCTTCGACGTGACCGTGCCGGGCCAGAAGAGGATCGTGAGCGCCGTGATCGATCCGGATCACGCGCTTCCCGATCGCGACCGCTCGAACAACGTCTGGCCGCATTGACGATGTCGCCCCGGGTCGCCGCCGTTTCGAACCTTTTCGCAATCGTCGTCGCGGCGGTGGCCTGGCCGACGCTGATGCTCCAGTACTGGCTGATGCTCTGGTCGGGGCCGGCGCTGGAGGTGACGCTGCGTTTCTTCAGCTTCTTCACCATCCTGTCGAACCTTCTGGTGGCCCTCGTCGCCACCTCGTCGGCGACGGGTGGAGGCTGGGCCGCGCTACGGATATGGCGCGGGCCGCGCGTGCGCGGGCTGGCGGCGTTGTCCATTTCGGTGACCTGCCTGATCTACGCGGTGCTCCTGCAGTCGCTATGGCATCCGATGGGGCCGCAGCTGGTGGCCGATCGCTCGTTGCATTACGTCGTGCCGTTCCTGTTCGTCGTGTGGTGGCTTGCGTTGCTCCCGCATGGCGCACTGGTCTGGCGTGACGCGCTGCGCTGGCTGGCGTTTCCGCTGGCGTTCCTTATCTGGACGCTGGGCCGGGGCGCCGTGGTGCATGAGTACCCCTATCCGTTCATGGACGTGGATCACCTGGGTTACGTCGCGGTGCTGCTCAACAGCCTGCTCGTAGGGGCGCTCTTCCTCGGTCTCGGTCTCGCGCTCGTCGCCATGGATAAGGCGCTGGCACGCCACACCTGATACCTACGTAGAAGCATCATCTTTGCGCTGGCTTGACCCACGATTCACGGTGCCGCTGCCATACACCTCGTGTTGAGAACACGCGAGGTACATCATGAGCAAGGCGCCCAAAGCCCCAGCCAACGCTGCACGCAAGAACCCCTCCGCCGTCGACGATAATCCCAAACGCGCCGACCTGGCGCGGGACACCGTCGATGCCACCGGCGCGACGATGACGACGGATCAGGGAACGCGCATCGCCGACGACCAGAACTCGCTGAAGGCCGGCGAGCGCGGCGCGACGCTGCTGGAGGATTTCATCCTCCGCGAAAAGATCACCCATTTCGATCACGAGCGTATTCCGGAACGGATCGTCCACGCGCGCGGTGCCGCGGCGCATGGCTATTTCGAAGCCTACGACTCGCTGGCCCCGGTCACGCGCGCGTCCTTCCTTTCACAGAAAGGGAAGCGGACGCCCGTTTTCGTCCGCTTCTCCACCGTAGCGGGATCGCGTGGCTCTACGGATCTCGCCCGCGACGTGCGTGGGTTCTCGGTGAAGTTCTACACCGAAGAAGGCAATTACGATCTCGTCGGCAACAACATCCCGGTGTTCTTCATTCAGGACGCGATCAAGTTTCCCGATCTGATTCATGCGGTGAAACCCGAGCCGCATAATGAGATTCCGCAGGCCGCCAGCGCGCACGACACCTTCTGGGATTTCATCTCCCTGATGCCCGAGTCGATGCACATGATCATGTGGGCGATGTCTGATCGTGCGATTCCACGCAGCTACCGGATGATGGAAGGGTTCGGTGTCCATACATTCCGTTTCGTCAATGCGGCAGGTAAGTCGACCTTCGTCAAATTCCATTGGAAGCCGAAGCTAGGTCTGCATAGCGTAGCCTGGGACGAAGCGCTGAAAATCTCGGGCAACGACCCCGACTTTCATCGGCGCGACCTGGCCGATGCCATCACGGCTGGCGATTTCCCGGAATGGGAGCTCGGTGTGCAGCTGGTCGACGAGAAAGACGAGCACAAGTTCGATTTCGACCTGCTCGATCCGACCAAGCTGATTCCGGAAGAGGTGGTACCCGTGCGCCTCATCGGTCGCATGGTGCTGGACCGCAACCCGGATAATTATTTCGCCGAGACCGAGCAGGTGGCGTTCCATCCCGGCCATGTCGTGCCAGGTATCGATTTCAGCAACGATCCGCTGCTGCAGGGACGCCTGTTCTCGTATACGGATACGCAGCTTTCGCGCCTGGGCAGCCCCAACTTCCACGAGCTGCCGATCAATCGCGCCGTCGTTCCGGTGCGCAATCACCAGCGTGATGCCCACATGCGGCACACGATCGACAAGGGGCGCGTCGCGTATGAGCCCAACTCGCTGGGCGGCGGGTGTCCGTTCCAGGCCTCCTGGAAGGATGGCGGATTCACGTCGGTAAACGAGCGCATCGATGCGCGGAAGGTACGTGCACGCAGTGAGACGTTCCTCGATCACTTCACGCAGGCGCGCATGTTCCTGCATAGCCAGTCCGAGGCCGAGTACAACCATATCGTCAGCGCGCTGCGCTTCGAGCTGGGCAAGGTACAGGAGCCGACGGTGCGGCAGCGCATGCTGTTCATGCTGGCTCAGGTCGACACGGACCTCGCGGCGAGCGTGGCGCAGGCGCTCGGCATTCCCGTCCCAAAGAAGAGCGACGGGCCGCTCAACCGCAGCGTGCCAGCCGACGCGGATCCGAAGAAGTATCAACCGACGCCCGCACGCGACGTTCCGGTTTCTCCGGCGCTGAGCATGCGTCACCGGCCGGGCGACACGCTCGCAACGCGCAAGGTGGCGGTGCTGCTGGCGGATGGTTTCGCCGCCGACGATGTCGCCGCGGTACGCAAGGCCCTCGAGAAGAATGGGGTGCAGGTCAAGTTCGTCGCACCTCAGCTAGGCGCGATTCGCTCGAACGGCGATGCCGTCGAGGCGGATTTCAGCTTCCTTACGAGCAACTCCGTCCTGTTCGATGCGATCTACGTGCCGGGTGGCCGAGGCAGCGTCGATCTTCTCAAGCGCGTGCCGGATGTGCCGGACTTCATCAAGGACAGCTGGCGCCACTGCAAGGCCATCGCTGCCAGTGGTGAAGGCGCCGAGCTCCTCGTCGGCCTGCCGGGTGGTGTCGCCGTCGGTGAAAAAAAGGACGTCCGCACCGAGCACGGCGTGGTCGTCACGGGCGGCAAGGCCAGCGACGGCTTTGCGAAGGGCTTCGTGCAGGCGCTGGCCGCGGGGCGCCACTGGGAGCGTGAAACGCTGTCCTGACCGTGACACTGGCCGGGGGGGTACGTGGATGACGTATTCCCCGCTGCCTTGCGACATCGACGTGACTCGTTACCGGTCTACAATGCCGGCATGATATTCCGATGGTTCGAATCCCTGATCGACATCTTCCGCGAGGTCCCTGACCGGACCCCGCCGAAGAGTGTCGTCCGCTTCTATGTCCATTACCTGCGTCAGGTATGGAAGATCTTCGTCGCAGCCCTCGTGGTGGGGCTGGCCGTCGCCCTGATCGAAGTCGCCATGTTCGACTTTCTTGGGCGCCTGGTCGACATGGCGCAGAAGACGCCAGCGGCGACCTTCTTCCAGACGCACGCCGGTACGCTCGCGTGGATGGCCTTTGTCGTGGTCGTCCTGCGTCCCCTCTCGATCGGGATTCACGATCTTCTGGTCAACCAGACACTCAATCCCGGCATGACCAGCATGATGCGCTGGCAGCATCATCGCTATGTCCTCAAGCAAAGCCTGTCTTTTTTCCAGAACGATTTCGCCGGGCGCATCGCCAACCGCATCATGCAGACGGCGCCCTCGCTGCGGCAGTCGGCCGTGCAGGTGGTCGACGCCCTCTGGTACGTCACCGTCTATGCCGGTACCTCGATCTACCTGTTCGCCAAAGCGGACATCTGGCTGGCCGTTCCGCTGATCTGCTGGATCGCCGGCTATATCGGCATGCTCGTGTTCTTCGTGCCACGGGTGAAGGAACGTTCGTGGAAGGCGTCGGAGGCCCGCTCGAAGCTGATGGGGCGCATCGTCGACGGCTACAGCAACGTGATGACTCTGAAACTCTTCGCCCATACGAACCGCGAGGAAGCCTACGCGCGTGAGGCCATCGTCGAGCAGACGGAGAAGGTGCGGTCGTCGAGCCGCATGGTCACGACGATGGATGTCTCCATCACCACGCTCAACGGCCTGCTGATCGGCTTCACCAGTGCGCTGGCGTTGTGGCTTTGGTCGCGTGGCACGGTGACGACGGGTCAGGTGGCGCTCGCCGTGGGCCTGGTCATCCGTATCAACAACATGTCCGGCTGGATCATGTGGGTGGTCAACGGCATCTTCGAGGATGTCGGTACCGTCCAGGATGGCATCACCACGCTCTCGCAGGAACGTACGGTGGTCGATCGGGCCGACGCCGTGCCGCTGGTGGTGTCGAAGGGCGAGGTCCGCTTCGACGATATTCATTTCCATTACGGCAAGGCCGGCGGCATCATCGGCGGCCTCGATCTGGTCGTGCGTGCGGGTGAGAAGATCGGACTGGTCGGCCCGTCGGGTGCCGGCAAGTCCACGATGGTGAACGTGCTGCTGCGTCTCTACGACCTCGAGGACGGGCACATTTACATCGATGGGCAGGATGTCGCGAAGGTCACCCAGGAATCGCTGCGCTCGAAGATCGGCGTGGTGACGCAGGATACTTCGCTGCTGCATCGATCGATCCGGGACAACCTGCTTTACGGGCGTCCGGATGCGACCGACGCGGAGATGGCCGAGGCCGTCCGGCAAGCTCGTGCGGATGAGTTCATCCCGCTGCTGTCGGATGGCGAAGGTCGCACGGGTTACGACGCCCACGCCGGCGAGCGTGGCGTGAAGCTATCGGGTGGCCAGCGGCAGCGTATCGCCATTGCGCGCGTCCTGCTGAAAGATGCGCCCATTCTGGTTCTGGACGAAGCCACCTCGGCGCTGGATTCCGAAGCGGAGGCAGCGATCCAGGAGAGCCTCGAGACGCTGATGCGCGGCAAGACCGTTATCGCCATCGCCCACCGCCTGTCGACCATCGCGAAGATGGATCGTCTCGTCGTGATGGAGCATGGCGCGATCGTGGAGACCGGCACGCATTCGGAGCTGATTGCGCGCGGTGGCCTTTATGCGCGCTTGTGGGCGCATCAGACGGGTGGCTTTGTCGGGGTGGAATGAGGCTGTGCCCGGGCCTCCTGGGCCTCTCGCTCGGCCCACCCGATAAAAGCGAGTGCCGCCTTGCTCGGCGGCCGATGCGCCGAATGCACCAGGTAATAGGCGTAACGTGTCGGCAGTTCCGGTCCGGGCAGTCGCACCAGCCGCCCGTCGGCGAGATGCGCGGAGGCCAGACGGGTCCGGGCCAGAACCGCGCCCAATCCGGATGCGGCCGCATTGAGGCTATCCGCTGAATCGCTGATCGTATGCATCGTGCCGCCACGCGGATAACGCACCCCGGCCGTCCGGAACCACTCCCGCCAGCCTTCGGGGGCGATATCGGTCAGCAGGGGCAGGGCGGCGACATCCCCGGGCGTCGCGATACCGGCGGCGAGCTCGGGCGACGCAAGAGGTTGCAGCGAGTCGTCCATGAGAAAACGCGCGGTGAGTCCGGGCCACTGGCCCAGGCCGTACCGGATGCCGAGGTCAGGGCCTCCTTCGTCGAAACGCACCAGTGCGCGGTCGGTGTCGATGGACAGGCGTACCGCAGGGTGCGCGTCGATGAAGCGGCGTAGCCTTGGCGTCAGCCAGTTGGCCGCGAGCGACGGGAGGATGCTGATCCTCAGACCGTTGTCCCGCCGATGCTGACGCAGGCTGTCGAGCACGGCTTCCACCTCGGCAAGGGCCGATCCGGCGGCATCGGCCAGGAGCCGGCCTTCCGGCGTCAGGGCAACCCCGCGGGCGTGTCGCTGGAACAGACTCACACCGAGGGCGGTCTCCAGTTTGCGCACATGGTGACTGACCGCGCTTGCGGTCAGATGCAGCTCTTCCGCCGCGTGGGCGAAGTTCTGGTGCCGGGCGGCGGATGCAAACGCGGCAAGGGCCGGGAGCAGGGCGGAGCGCATGGAAGGCATGAATCAGATGAGGGGCTGGGTTGCAAAGAATGCGCTTGTCTGGCGTGCGGTTCCAGCGACAATGAGCCTCAGACACAAGTGAGGTTCGTATGTCCGCCGCCAGCAACGCCCCGATCGATTCGATCTCTCCCAGCGCCGAGCGCGACTGGCGGACGCCCGTGGAACTGGTGGCCCTGGGCGCCATCTGGGGCGGTTCGTTTCTCTTCATGCGCGTGGCCGCCAGGGACTTCGGCCCGTTCCCGATGGTGGCGACGCGCCTGCTGTTCGGTTCGGTGATCCTGCTGCCGCTGTTGTGGCGCGCCCGCAACACCCTGCGCTTATCGCATCTGTGGAAGATGCTGATGCTCGGCGCATTGAGCGCGGCCGTCCCGTTCACCCTGTTTGCCTGGGGTGCGGAGCGCGCGCCGGCGGGCATTGGCGCCATCGCCAACAGCATGACCGTCCTCTTCGCGGCCCTCGTCGCCTTCGTCGGCTTCGGTGAGAAGATCGGCACGCGCAAGGCCATCGCACTGGTCGCCGGCTTTATCGGCGTCGTGATTCTCGCCAGCGGCCGCACCGCCGGTGACAACGTGGCACCGGCCGCTCTGGCGGGCGCCGCGGCATCGTTCTGCTACGGTCTTGCCGGTAACCTGATCAAGCGCTACCTCTCCGATATCGCGCCCACGGCGGTGGCGGCCGGGTGCCTGCTCGGTGCGACCCTTCTGACCGCGCCGCTGGCCGTGCTGACATGGCCCGACGCGCCCATTCCCGTGAAGTCGTGGGTCGCCGTCACGGCGCTGGGTGTGCTTTCCACCGGTCTGGCCTACGCGTTCTACTTCCGCCTCATCCAGCGTATCGGTGCGCCGCGCGCCGCCACCGCGACCTATCTGGTTCCCCTGTTTGGTGTGGCCTGGGCTTGGATGTTCCTCGGTGAGGCGCTCACCCCGACCATGGCGCTCGCCGGCGCGATCATTCTCGGCAGCGTGCTTTTCAGCGAGAAAAGCAAGGCCTGAGAGAAGTCTTTCGCCGTACGGCGATGCGTGGAATAGTCCCCACACCGTTTTTGCCTGCAGGGGCTTTCCATGTCGCGTCTTCGTTATCTTCTCGCCTTCGGCGTCACCAGCTTCGCGTTCGCACTCGCCGCGCAGGGACAGGACGTGGGGCCGTCGCCCGCGTCCGCCGCCACGGCATCCCGTCCGGCCGCGCTGGCCGACTTCGACGCCTATGTCGATGCGACGCGCAAGCAGTTCGACGTGCCGGGTATCGCGGTGGCGATCGTCAAGGACGGCAAGATCGTCCTCGAGATGGGCTCGGGCGTGCGCAAGCTGGGCGAGCCGGCGAAGGTCGACGCGCATACGCAGTTCGCCATCGCGTCGAACACCAAGGCGTTTACCGCGGCGTCGCTGGCCATTCTCTCCGACGAGAACAAGCTGGACATGAACGACCGGGTGGTCGACCGTCTGCCCTGGTTCCAGATGTCGGATCCCTACGTGACCCGCGAGATGCGCGTGCGCGATCTGCTTGCGCATCGCAGCGGCCTGAGCCTGGGCGCGGGGGACCTGTTGTACTGGCCCGCGACGACGTACACCACGAAGGAAGTGGTGCAGCGTCTTCGTTACGTGCCTCTGACCAACAGTTTCCGAGCGGAGTATGCGTACGACAACATTCTCTTCGCGGTGGCGGGCCTGGTGATCGAGCAGGTCTCGGGCAAGCCCTGGGCCGACTTCGTGCACGATCGCATCTTCGTTCCGCTGGGCATGACCGAGTCGCAGACGCATGCGCCGGAAAGCATCGGCCCGAACGACGACATCGCTACCGGTCACGCCAAATTCGACTTCAAGGACCTGAAGCCGGTCGCGCCGATGTCGTGGAACAACAATCCTTCGGCGGGCGGCATCTACTCGAGCGTGCACGATCTCTCGAAGTGGCTGACCATGCAGCTCGACGGCGGCACATACAAGGACGGCAGCGGCAAGGAGCAACGTCTCTTCAGCGAAAAGCGTCAGGCCGAAATGTGGTCGTTGATCACGCCGATCCGTATCCCTGAGCCCGCCGTGCCCGAACTCAAATCGGCCAGACCGAACTTCTCCGGCTACGGCGAAGGCTGGTTCGTTTCCGACTATCGCGGTCACAAGCTGGTCTGGCACACCGGTGGCTGGCCCGGCATGGTCTCGCGCGTCACGATGGTTCCCGATCTCAAGCTGGGTATCGTGGTGCTGACTAATCAGGAGAGCGGTGCCGCGTTCCAGGCGGTGACCATGCGTGCGCTGGACGCCTTCACCGATGCGCCGAAGACCGACTGGATCGCCGCATACGCCGCCGGCGTCAAAAAGGCGGAAGGTAACGCCGACGACAGCATGAAGAAGCATGAGGCGGCGCGCATGAAGGGTGCGAAGCCCTCGCTGCCGCTCGATGGTTATGTCGGTACGTATCGCGATCCGTGGTACGGCGACGTCAAGGTGTCGAAGCAGGGCGGCAAGCTGTCCATGACCTTCAGCAAGACCGCACAGCTCAGCGGCACGCTGGAGCCGTGGCAGCACGATACGTTCATCGCTCACTGGACGGATCGGTCGCTCAACGGCGATGCGTTCGTCAACTTCTCGCTGGATCCGGATGGCAAGGTCCGCGAAGTGCGGATGGAGCCCGTCTCACCGTTGACCGATTTCAGCTTCGACTTCCAGGATCTGCGTTTGGTGCCGGTCGAGAAGTAAGACTCGCAGGAGCGCCTTGCGCGCGATGTTAAGAGCATCGCGCGCAGGGCGCGCTCCTACGATGAAGGATCGTCCGTGGACGCCTTCGGCGCAGCCGCACCCGTTGGCCCTGGCATCTCCGGGGTATTCCCACCCGAACGCAACACCAGATCCTGCGGTCGGAGCAGCGGAATATCCGCCCCGCGCAAGCGGGCGATGATGTCGAACAACAGATCGCTCTTGACCCCGCCGACGTCGCGCGGGCTACCCACATAGCACGTCGCCACGAACATCATCGCGGTGCGGTCGATGCTGTCCAGCGTCACCGACGGCGCGGGCGTATCCTGCACGGCGCTATGCGCGGTCATCGCTTCCAGCATGTGATCGCGCACGTGCACGGGGTCGCTGTCCAGCGGCATCGGCAGCTTGATCTGCACGCGCCCCTGCGGATTGGCCATCGTCATGTTCCGCACCGGTTTGGTGATGAACGACGAGTTCGGCACGATGATGGTCGAGCGGTCGCCTACCTGGATTTCGGTGGCGCGGACATTGATCCGGCGGATGTCGCCCTCGGCATCGTCCAGCACGACCCAGTCGCCGACCTTGACCGGTCGCTCGGCCAGCAGGATGAGGCCTGAAATGAAGTTCTGCACGATCGCCTGCAGGCCGAAACCGATACCCACCGACAGCGCCGAGGCGACCCACGCCACGTTCTGTACCGAAAGACCCATCGCCAGCAGCGCGATGGCGACGACGATGACGACGCCGACATAGCCGAGCAGGGTGGTCAGCGAACTGCGCATGCCCGGGTCGAGGCTGGTTCGCGGCAGGTACTGGTCGGACAGCCAGTTCTTCGCCACGCGCACCGCCATCAGGCCGACGAAGAACAGGCCGATCGCCGTGAGGATCTGGTCGGGTTTCAGCTCGACGTTGTAGATTTTCAGCGACTGCAGTTTGCCGCCGAGTTCCAGCAGGTCCGGCACGCTGCCGCCGGCACCGGCCGCCGCGGCGGAGAGACCGAGCAGGAACAGGCCCAGTCGCACGACGCCGGAAAGCAATACGCCCGCCTGGTCCAGCATCTTGGGATGCGTGCCGAAGACCGCCTGCGCCCGGGCGCTCATCGGCCCCTTTTCCGACAGCAGCGTCTCGAAGAGGTCGTCGACCAGACGCATCGCAAGATATGTCGCGGCGATCACGATGGTGATCCAGACCACGCGTCCGGCCATGAAGGCGGCGAACGATACATAGCCCAGAAGCAGACCGACCCAGGAAGCGATGATGGCGATCCACGCCGCCGCGATCAGCAGGCTGGCCCAGATCGGACGGGCGGCCGTGGCTTGCCCGGCATCGTCGCTTTCGGCGTCGGCCTCCGTCTTGTGTGTGCGGCTGAGGCGGATCAGTGCGAGCGCGGCGAGGATGGTCAGTGCCACCGCTTGCACGCTGCTGGTCATGACCGTTGCCGCGAGGCTCGTGCCGATCGTCCGGTTCAGCAGGTCGAGAAAGCGGAACAGCACGATTGCCAGCGAGAACAGCATCGGAAAACGCCGCAGCTGCAGGGCGGTCTCGTCCGAGAGTGCGGGCAGTCGCCACGAGGGCTTCTTGGCGGAGATCAGTGCGCGGCCCAGTCCGGCGACGAACGCACCGAAGAACACCAGTCCGACGATGTGCTTCGCGATCTCGTCGGTGTCGTGGCTGAGTGTGTCGTTCCAGTTGATGCCGAGATAAAGGAGCTGGGTGCCCAGCCCGGTGGTGAGTGTCGAGGTCAGCGCGATGCCCAGGATCAGTGCCGAGCGGCGCAGGCGGCCTGGCGGCATGCGGTTGGCCGTGAGGTGGCGCACGCGATGTTCGATATAGAAGCGAACGCCCGTCATCAGAAGCAGGCCGAAGAACACGCAGACGATCAGCGCGACCCGGTTGCCCTGGGTCCAGCTGGCGGCAAGGTCGGTTCTGGCCTGGTTTCCGAAATCGCGAAGATTGGCCAGGTCACGGGGAAAGGCGTCCGCCGGATCCGACCAGAACGCGCGGGACACGGGGGAGTTGGTCCGCTGGGAGATGGTCTGCTGGAAGCGGATGCGCCGCAGATCCGCCAGCTGTCCGGAGGTCTGCTGCGCCTCGAGCGCGATGCCGTCCGCCTGCTTGATCTGAGCATCGACCGCGTTGAACGCCTTGGTGGCGTCCTTGCGGGACGCGGCGAGCTCCGGTGCTTCTTTCGTCCCGCTGGCGGGCGCGGGGCCCATCTGGTCGAGGCGGGCCTTGGCCGCGTCCCGGCTGGACTGCAGGGCGCTCGACACCTTCTGTGCGTTGGAGACGATGTCCGTCGCCTTGCCGCGCAGGTCGTCGATCTTGCCGTCGGTGATCTGCTCGTCCTTCATGGACTTCTCGACCTGGTCAAGCTGGCCGCGCAGATCGTCGATCTGCTGCGCCGGTGTAGTCGTGGCGTCGTCGGTCTGGGCAAAGGCCAGGCCGCTCGTGAAGACGAGCAGGGCGATAAAGAGAATTCTCAGGGTGCGCATACGGGGATCATAAGACAGGCCGGATCAAGGCAAATGCCCGATTCATGCATTACCCTCGGTGAATGGCGCGTGCGTGCCCTCCGTGCGGCAATGCAGCTTTGCCGCCGGGCGGGCCGCCGCTATCCTGCCGCCCCTTTACCCCGCACGGAATCCTGACCCATGCGCACGAAGCTCGTCGCCGGTAACTGGAAGATGCATGGCTCCCGCAAGATGGCGGACGACCTCGTTCGCGAGCTGGTGGAGAACCGGCCGGACGGTCCCGACCTCGTGGTCTTCCCGCCCGATGTGTTCCTGCAGGAGCTGACGCACAAGTACCGCGACCGGGGGCTGCGCTTCGGTGCCCAGGACCTGAGTGAGCACTCGGCGTCGGGTGCTTTCACCGGTGAGGTCTCAGGCAGCATGCTGCGGGACGTGGGCGCGACGTGGGTGCTGGTCGGCCATTCGGAACGTCGTCAGTATCAGCACGAGTCCGACGCGGTCGTGGCCGGGAAGGTCAAGGCAGCCCTCGAGGCGGGGCTGACTCCCATCGTTTGTGTCGGTGAGACCCGTGAGGAGCACGAGGCCGGGCAGGCTGAGGCCGTGATCGGTCGCCAGCTCGAGGCCGTGGTGGCGCACGTGGGCATTGAACCGTTCCGTCATTCAGTCGTTGCTTATGAGCCTGTGTGGGCTATCGGGACGGGTCTGACGGCTACTCCGGACAAGGTGCAAAAAATTCATGCGTTCATCCGTAGCCAACTGGCAAAAAAGGATGTTAATATCTCGCTCCTGACCCGGGTGCTTTACGGTGGAAGCGTCAAGCCGGCCAATGCGGCCGAACTTTTCGCCCAGCCTGATGTAGACGGGGGACTCATCGGCGGTGCGGCTCTCGTGGCGTCCGATTTCCTGGATATATGCGCCGCGGCGCGATAATCGCGACACGGCAAACAAGAAGATATGTTCATCCTCTTCAGCGTTTTCTATATCCTGATCGCCGCGGCGATGATCGTGCTGATCCTCATGCAGCGCGGCGCCGGTGCGGATGCAGGTTCGGGTTTCGGTGGCGGCGCGTCCGCAACCGTGTTCGGTGCGCGTGGTTCGTCGAGCTTCATGACGCGAGCTACCGCGATCCTGGCGGCACTGTTCTTCGTGCTCAGCCTGGGTATGGGTATCTACCTCGGTCGCACGGGTGCTCCCCAGCCGGCCGCGGATCTTGGTGTGATGTCTGGCGTTACCACGCCGGCCGCTCCCGCCAACAACGCTCCGGTGAAGCCGGTCGCGTCGGATGTGCCGCAGGCACCCGCCGCCAACGGTGACACCCCGGCTGCCACGGCGCCGGCAGCGACCAACGATGTTCCGGCTGCGAAGCAGGAAGCCACCCAGGGTCCCGCCGAACCGGCCAAGAAGTAATCAGCGACACACGCAACACGCTGTAAAAGTTATGCCCAGGTGGCGGAATTGGTAGACGCACTACCTTGAGGTGGTAGCGGCTTAGGCTGTGGGGGTTCGAGTCCCCCCTTGGGCACCAACGTAAGATCCGGAGTACCTCAACCGGATCGCAATCAAACCCGCGGAAGCGGGTTTTTTTGTGTCTGCGATTCAGGCACTACAATCTTCGCCAGCCTGGCCTGTGCAGATACAAGGAGGATCGATGCGCACTCAGTTCATGTCAACGATGGCGGTTATTACGTTTTTTGCCTCGACGGTCTCTGCATCCGTTCCGGCTGCGGGCACCGTACCGCCGCCCGACGAAGTGATTCACTTTCTCGGTCCGGACGATACCTTGCTTGCCTACCGGACGGGTGAGCTCTTTGGAACGGGCCTTTCTGGCGCGGTGATCATTGTTCGCCATCCGGTTCCCGATGAAGCGTACGACTTCGATAAGAACCCCTGTGAGCTTATCGTCCTGAAAGGCGAGGGGAGGACCCTCTCAAAGTTCGCTACAGGAACGACGGTCGTGGACTGCGTCTACAACGATTTGAACAAGAGACTTGGCTCAATGGCTCTCAACGACCTGGTGTCTATCGGGTCGGGCTCTTTCAGTTTCATCAATCAGAAGGAGCGGGGTACCGACGGGTTCTACTTCAGATATTCGGTAACCAGGGCTCAGTGGTACCTCGAACGAGCAACGGCGACATTCATGGGTGCAGAGGGGATCACGTCGGAAGAAGCGCTCTATCCCAAAGATTTCGGCTGGACCAGTCTTTCGGACGTTTCCCCGGAACACGTGGCAAGGGCGCTGAATAAGCACAAGACCGTCAGCAAGTAGCGCTGCCGCGTTTGGAGCTTCCAGCCGGTCCTGGCCCCCAGCCTGAACACGTGCAGAGTTTCCGCATCATCCCCCGCTCAAGAATTCGGTAAATTTGCCGACACATCCTCGACGGCCGTATTCGATGGCCATAGCAGGCCTGGCAGATTCCCTCATGCTCGCAAGCAGTTACAGCGGCATCCTCGTTTTCTTCTCGCTGATCGTCGCGGTCCTGGCGTCTTACACGGCGCTCAACATGGCTGGCCGCGTCGCGAGCACGCGTGGGCTCGCATCCAGGTTATGGCTGATCGGCGGCTCGGTGGCCATGGGTTTCGGCATCTGGTCCATGCATTTCATAGGCATGCTGGCATTCCGTCTGCCGATCGCCATCGGTTACGACCTGGGTCTGACGACGCTGTCGCTGGCGATCGCGGTGAGCTCGTCGGCGTTCGCGCTATGGCTGGTCTGTCTCGAAGAACTACCGGGGCGCCGCCTGTGTGGTGGTGCGCTGCTCCTCGGTGCCGGCATCGCCGCGATGCATTACACCGGCATGGCCGCCATGAAGATGGAGCCGGGGGTGATCTATGAGCCCTGGCTGTTCGCCGCGTCGATCGCCATCGCGGTGCTCGCTTCGGGTGCGGCGCTCTGGATCGCTTTCCGACTTCGTCGCGACGCCGAGCGTGTCGTGCTTCCGCGCGTAGGTGCATCGCTGGTGATGGGTTGCGCGATCGTCGGGATGCACTACACCGGCATGGCCGCCTCTCAGTTCCCGCTGGGCAGCTGGTGTGGTGCGGCCAACTCCGGTCTGGATGCGAAATGGCTTGCGGTCGTCGTGATCCTGATCAGCCTGATGGTCTTCGCCATCGCCCTGATCATCGCGATGCTCGACGTGCGCGCCGATGCGTTGGTCACCTCGCTCGACCGGGCGAACAGCGAGCTCGTGCAGCTGGCGCTCCATGACAACCTGACAAGGCTGCCCAACCGTGTCCTGCTTGGCGATCGCATGGAGCAGGCGATTCACACGGCAGCGCGCGAGAAGCGGCAACTGGCGGTGTTGTTCATCGATCTCGATGGTTTCAAAGCGGTCAATGACGTGTTCGGACATCACGTCGGCGATCTTCTGCTCAAGGCGGTGTCGCGCCGTATCCTCGCGATCAAGCGCGAGCATGACACGGTGGCTCGCCTGGGTGGCGACGAATTCGTCGTGGTGCTGGACATCGGGACGCCCGAAGATGCCGCCGTGCTCGCGCAAACGGTGGTCGACCAGCTGGGTGCGGTGTACAGCATCGACGACAACACCGTGCACGTCGCGGCGAGCATCGGTATCGCGATCTATCCCGAGAATGGCCGGACCACGCACGAGCTCATGGTCAACGCCGATGCGGCGATGTACCACGCGAAGGAACAGGGCCGCAACGGTTACTGCTTCTTCGAGAGCGCGATGAACGCCAACGTTCACCAGCAACTGCAGCTCCAGCAGGATCTGCGCCGGGCGGTGGATCGGGGTGAGTTCCTGCTGCACTACCAGCCCAAGCTCGTCTCGCCGAATGGCCCGATGGTCGGCGTCGAAGCATTGCTGCGCTGGCAGAAGCCGGATGTGGGGCTCGTGCCACCCGATGAGTTCCTCTCGGTCGCCGAGCGCACGGGGCTGATCGTGCCGATCGGCAACTGGGTGATCGACGAGGCTTGCCGGCAGATGCGCGCCTGGCAGGATGAGGGGCACGACGACTGGACGGTCGCGGTCAATCTGTCGACCGTGCAGCTGACCCATGTCGGTCTGGTCGACGTGCTCAGGGAGGCCCTCGAACGTCACGGTATCGAGCCGCGCCATCTCGTGCTCGAGGTCACCGAGTCGACCGCGATGCGCGATGCGGAGGCTAGCCTCGCGATTCTCAATCAGCTGGCCGCGCTGGGCGTAGGCATATCCATCGACGACTTCGGCACCGGCTATTCGAGCCTGCTTTACCTCAAGCAGCTGCCGGCCGATGAGCTGAAGATCGACCGTGGCTTCATTACCGAACTGACCCAGGGCAATGACGACGAGGCGATCGTTTCGGCGATCATCGCGCTGGGCAAGACGCTGGGTCTGAAGATCGTGGCCGAGGGCGTGGAGACCGTCGAGCAACAGGAACTGCTGACGCGACTGGGTTGCAACGCGCTGCAGGGCTACCTGCTGGGTGTGCCCGTCGCAGCCGATCAGTTGTCGCGGGCGAACCGGGCGTTGGCGTAAAGTCGCAACGCCGCCCGCTGTGCATTAGGATGCCGTTTCACGACATGCGGGGAACGACCGATGGCCCAGACCGACGACCAGATTGAAAACCTCTTCAGGTTCACCGCCCGGTTCGCGCAGGAGATGCTGTCCGAAAGTGGTGATTTCTATCCGTTCGGTGCCACGATATCGGCGGATGGAAAGATCGCCGCGGTGAGTGGCGATGTCGGTGGCGAAGAAAATCCGCAACCGCGCGATGTTTATGAATCGATTTCGGCGCAGCTGGTGCGTATCGGCGCCGCGGGCGGCGTCGAAGGTGTCGCTCTGGTTGCCCAGGTCGACATTCCTGACGACCTTGGCGCTCAGGTGGAGAAGGGCATCCGCGTGCATATCGAGGGCGACGGTTTCGCCCGCTTCATCTACATCCCTTACGAGATTCGCTCCGCGGGCGAGACGGCCGTGCATCTGCACGAACTGCTCGCCGTCGAGGTGCAGCCCCAGTTCTTCAAGGCTCAAAGCCCAGATTGACCGGTGCGGACAGCCAAGTAAGGTTGACCCGGGTCACATCGTCAGAATGATTTTGCCCGTGCTCTGGCCCGATTCCATGTGCCGGTGCGCCTCGGCGGCCTGGCTGAGCGGGTATTCGCTGTCGACCACGGGGCTGAGCGTGCCGTCGGCGAAGCGGTGCAGCCAGCGCTCGCGGAAGCGTCGTGTCATGGCCTGCTTCACGGCGGCGGGGCGCGATTTCATGACGGTGCCGATGATCTGCAGGTGCCGGTACAACAGCTGGTCGAGGGGCAGCGTCGCTCCATTGCTGCCACCGAGCAGGCCAACCTGCACGAGCCGGCCGCCATGACTGAGTGAGGCAAGGTTGCGCTCGAAATACGGCGCGCCGATGAAGTCGACGATGACATCGACACCTCGCTTGTCCGTTTCCCGTGCGACCACCTCGGCGAAATCGTCGCTGCGGTAGTCGATGGCGATCCCGGCGCCAAAACCACGTACGCGGTCGAGCTTGCCGCCGCTCGCGGTGGCGAACACCCTGGCACCCGCCGCACGGGCGAGCTGGATGGCGGCCGAGCCGACGCCGCTGGCACCGGCATGGATGAGGATGCTGTCCATCGATTCGACGCGGCCGAGATGGAAGGCCGCCTCGTGCGCGGTGACGAAGGCTTCGGGGATGGCGGCGGCTTCCACGTAGCCGAGGCGGTCGGGAATGGTCATCGCCATGCGATGGTCGATGCGCGCGACCTCCGCGTAAGCCCCGCCGCCGACGATTCCCATGACGCGGTCGCCGACCGCATGGCCGTGCACGTTGCGGCCGATCGCGATGATCTCGCCGGCGATCTCCAGGCCCATGATCTCGGAGTCGCCGTAGCTTTCGCCCTTGTAGCCGCCATTGCGCTGGATGATGTCCGCACGGTTGACGCCCGCGGCGTGTACACGCACCAGCAGGTCGTCGTCGCGAGCCACGGGCTGATCGACGTCGGTGAGGTGCAGGACGTCCGCGTCGCCGAACTGATCGAAGGTGATGGCTTTCATGAAGGTTACCTGGTTAGGAATCGCTGGATCTCATCGCGGAGCAGGGCTTCCGAACGGAAGTGGTGCCCGTGCATGCCGACCCGCTTCGCGCCTTCGACGTGACCGACGGTGTCGTCGATGAATAACGTATCGGCCGGTCGCCAGCCGAGATGCCGCGCGGCCGACTCGAAAACGGCGGGGTCCGGCTTGGCCGCGCCGAACTGGCCGGCCACAAGCGCGCGAGCGCCGAAAACTGCGGCCAGTGCCGGAGCAATGGTGGGCAGTTGCCGGGCGAGTATCTCACCGTTGTTCGTCAGAATCGCCGTGTCGGCGCGAGGCGGGAGTGAAGAAGCCAGCGCGATGGCCCAGGGACGTACCCGGGTCGCTTCCCTGCGCGCGGCTGTCCACTGAGCGCAGGAGACCGAGGTGTCGAGCGCCGCACCGAGGCGACGAAGGTATTCATCGGCATCGATGCGCCCGGCATCCGAGTCGTCCTCGATGCCCGAATCGTAAATGGCCGCGTGTACGGAGTCAGGTGAGCGGTCAAGCGCCGCCGCCAGGTGGGCGACGCGGATGCCGGGGTCGTAATCGACGAGCACGCCATCCATGTCGAAAAGCACGTGTCTCATGGATCGGATCAGCCCTCGCTCAGAACACGCTGCCAGTTGCGCGGCACCTTGCCCGCCGGCCCCGGCGTCGGCTGGTCCGACGGATGGCTATGAGGCGGCGCGAGCGACGGCCCGTCGACTTCCGAGTCCGTGCGGTAGTCGTAGAACCAGTCTTCGCCGGGCTCGAAGCTCTGGATGATCGGATGTCCGGTGGCGTGTGCGTGTTTCGAGGCGTGCTTGTGCAGTGAATCGTCGCAGCAGCCGATGTGGCCGCATTGCGCGCAGCGACGAAGGTGGAACCACCAGGTGTCGTTGGCGATGCATTCGGCGCAGCCGGCGCCGCTGGGTTTTGCGGTGGGATCGATGCCGTCGGTGGGGCTCATGGATGGATACTCCGTGCAGGTCCGCCCGATCCTAACCCAGGTGGAAGGGCACCGCGGAGGACGCGCATGCCGTCATTTGTCGCTGGCCGCCGGGCCGGACTCAGAGGATGCGGCCGGCCCGGTTGAGCGCGACGACCTGCATGTGATCGACCGAGGCGGTCAGCAAACGCAGAGCGCGGCGTAGGGCGACGCTGTCAGGGCAGCCGTGTTGCAGAAGCGCTTCGATCCGTTCCGCGGCGTCGGCCACGGGAAGATGTTCGTGGCGAAGGGCATGCCGGGCTACATGGTTGGCTCTGAACTGAGCCTCGTCGTAATCATGATGCAGCAGTGCCTGGAGCAGCCCAAGGGCTTCGATGGAGATCTCCTGCGCTGCCATGACGTTCCACATGATGCCAATGAAACCGTCACGTCGGCCGTCATGCAATCTGCCTTACGGCCTATCGGAGTGACGAGATTTCGCACGATTCAAGAGGGTTTTCGCCTTGCAGTAGTTTTTCGGTAGACGCCGTCCGGTGCGGCGACGATCCTTGCGGGGCAGCGACACCATCCGGTGCGGAATGGAGGTCTTTGCGGCTATCCTTGCCGCCCTCCGCATCGGGAAGGATCGTCCATGCACCTCGTCGCCATCGTACTCACCGTCCTGGTGATCCTGATACATATCTACATCGTCATCCTGGAGATGGTGCTGTGGCGATCGCGCGGTCCGCGCGTTTTCGGGATCACCCCGCAGTTTGCCGACCAGAGCGCGACCCTGGCGTCCAATCAGGGGCTTTATAACGGGTTCCTGGTGGCCGCGCTGCTGCTTGGCGTGCTCCTGCCCGAACCGTTCGCATCGGCGTTCGTGTTTTACGGTCTGGGCTGCGTCGTGGTCGCGGGCCTCTGGGGCGGCTTTACCGCCAGCCGCCGCATTCTCTACGTGCAGGCCTTGCCCGCCGCGCTCGCCCTGGCGGCACAGTGGCTCGCCCGTTGATTTGACGCGGTCGCGTCATAGGCGACAAGCTGTCCGGCACGGTGATGTGACAGGAGCAGGCGATGGTGATTTCGACGATGCGGGTTCCCCTCATGGCGGGCCTGCTCGCGCTGGCGGGTTGCGCCGCGCACGGAACCCTCCCCGAACCGCCCCGCATGCCGGATGTGCAGCA
This sequence comes from Luteibacter sp. 22Crub2.1, assembly GCF_900167995.1. Classification (NCBI taxonomy): domain Bacteria; kingdom Pseudomonadati; phylum Pseudomonadota; class Gammaproteobacteria; order Lysobacterales; family Rhodanobacteraceae; genus Luteibacter; species Luteibacter sp. 22Crub2.1. Next base: position 177,295 of record NZ_FUYT01000007.1, on the reverse strand, counting down.
GCGGGAGCTCGAGGCCGACCGGGCGTATGCGCAGGGCGACATCCAGCATGCGGCCGATCTGTACGAGGCGATCGTGCAGGTGCTGCCTGATGATGCCGATGCCTGGTTCCGACTGGGAAATGCGCGTTTTCGGCTGCAACGGCCCGATGACGCCGTCGCCGCTTACGGGAGGGCGATCCAGATCAAGCCGGATCACGCGCGTGCGCTGTACAACATGGGCGTCGTCCGGCTGAAGCAGGCGCAGGCCGCGATGATCGCCAGCGCGCAGGCGGGAAGGCCGGGTGACCCGTTGCGCCGCGATAGCGGCCACATCGCGCAGCGGCTGGCCAGGGTGGGCGATGACCTCGGCTCCCAGGGCAAGGGCGACGGCGGCGCGCCACCGTTTATCGTCGAATCGTCCGACGCGACGGCGTCCCCGTAGCGGCGCGCGGCACACAGCCGGTCGAACGATGTATGGCTGGCTGAGTCAAAGCGGAGTAGCGTCGGACCGCGAGTTTTTTCGCTTGAGCTCGAGGGGACCATGAGTCGTACTCACGTCACAGGGCGGGCGCTTGTCTTCGAAGATCACCCCGGTCTGGCGGCTGCCCTCGCCGACCTGCTCGAGGAGCGGCTGGGCTACGCGGTCGCCGCGTCGGCATCGTGCATCGAAGAGGCCATCCGGCTCGCCCACGTCGAACACTGCGATGTGGCGGTGGTCGACCTCGACCTGCAAGGCGTGATGGCGTATCCCGCGCTGGACGAGCTGAAGCGCCGCGGTATTCCCTACGTGCTCGCCACCGGTACCCTGCCGGTGGATATCCCCGGGAGATACCGCGCACCGCTGGTATCCAAACCCTATAGCCTCAGGGAACTGGAGGACGCGGTGCATGAAGCCTGCACGGGCCGCCACCGTATGGGGGCGTGATCGCGGCGTGCGAGGACGATCAGTGGGCCGGTGCCTCGCTGGGACTCGCGCCACAGACCTCGCGCAGCCAGAGGTTGACGTCGTCGAGACCGGTGACCACGGTCGCGCACAGCCGCCGCAGCTCCGCCGAGGGCTGCTGCAGGTCGGGCACCATGATGGTTGGCATGCCCGCGGCGACCGCGGAACGTACGCCGGCCTGGGAGTCCTCCAGCGCGAGGCAGACGCCGGCGGCCTTGTTGAGGATGCGGGCCGCACGGAGGTAGGGATCGGGGAAGGGTTTGCACCGCTCGCAGTCGCCGGCCGCGACGAGCGCGTCGAAGCGGTCACGCAGGCCGAACGCTTCGAGGTGATGAATCGCGGTCCGGTGCGGGGACGATGTAGCGATGGCGCGGGGCAGGCTGAGCTCATCGAGTGTATCGAGCAGCGCGGTGACACCGGGTTTCAGACGCAGGTCGGTGTCCATCATGGCGTGGTAGCGCCGCGAGGCACTGTGCCAGACGGTATCGAGGTCGAGTTCGTCGCCGACGTGCTCGCGCAACAGCATGCGCGCCGCGTGTCCGTGCAGTCCGACCATGCGCTGGCAAAGTGACAGGGGCAGATGGATGCCTGCCTCCTCGGCCGCTGCGAGAAGGGCATCGCGGTAGAGCGCCTCGGTATCGAAGAGGACGCCGTCCAGATCGAAGACGATCGCCTGCGGTATCGCCGGAAAACGGACCATGCCACCCCCGAAATCGGCCGGACCGGGCGCGACGCCCGGTAACGTCACGAAAATAACGCGGTTTTCGATGCGATGCCATAGACCGAACGGGCAAACGATGTCGTGGTGTTTGCGTTCGCGGTCGTGGCGGGCGACGCTTATGCGATCTGTCCTTCGAGTCCATGAGCCTCCATGAGAAAACGCCGGATGTTTGCCCGTGGCCTGGCCGGCGCGTTCGCGGGGCTGCTGCTGTTTCTTTCCGGTGCCTGGGGTGCCATCGCCCTGGTTTACCAGTTGCCGGGGCCGCAGGCCGCAAGGATCGCGGGCGCCTGCGTGTGGAGTGTCCTGTGGCTGGGGCTGGCCGCCGCGCTGTTCGGCTGGCGTATGTGGTGGGCGCCGCTGGCCATGCTGGTCGCCTTGATCGCTCTGCTGGGATGGTGGACGACGGTCCGGCCCACTCATGACCGTGTCTGGGCCGACGATGTGAACCGGTTGCTGTCAGGTGAGTTGAGCGGGTCACGGGTCACGTTACACAACGTGCGTGATTTCAGCTGGCGTACCGAGACCGACTACGACCAGCACTGGGAAACCCGCGAGTACGACCTCGACCACCTGACCGATGCCGACGCGATCCTGTCTTACTGGTCCAGCGAAGCCATCGCGCACGCCATGCTGTCGTTCGGATTCGACGATGGCCGCCACGTGGTGTTCTCGGTCGAGATCCGGCGTGAGCGCGGAGAGGCCTTTTCCGAAATCGGCGGCTTCTTCAAGCAGTTCGAACTGATCCTGCTGGCGGCCGACGAGCGGGACATCGTGCGCGTCCGCACCAATGTGCGTGGCGAGGACGATTACATCTTCCCGCTGCGCATGCCGCGCGAGGCGATGCGTTCGTTATTCGTTTCCTACGTGGAGGCAGCGAATCAGCTGGTCAGGCAGCCCCGGTTCTACAACACCGTGACGTCCAACTGCACGACCATCGTGTACCGGATGGCGCGGCGCATCGACCGTGGTCTGCCGCTCGATCCCCGACTGTTGCTTACCGGCTATCTGCCGGAATATCTGATGGACAACGGTACGCTCGACCGGCGTCTGAGCGTGGAAGAGTGGCGTCGGCTCGGGCGCATCACCGACCGTGCGCGAGCGACGGAGCAGGGGGATGATTTCTCCGCCGCGATCCGGGTTGGCGTACCACCCGCTCAGTCGCCCTCATCGGGTGCGAGCACGCTGTAACCCTTCGCCTTCAGTGCGCTGAGGTAGCCATTGCCGCCGAGCAGGTCGTCGAGTGGCACGATGGCGATGGTCTGCGTATTGCTCGCCATCGCGGCATCCACGGCGGCGAGCCAATGTTCGCGCACGGCCCTGGGCACGTCGGTCAGGCCGATCTGCTGCGCGACGCCGCTGTCGGTGGCCGCGTTCATGCAGGTGATCCGCTGCTTCGCCGTGCGGTCGTCCTGCAGCGCGGCGATGTCGCCCGTGGCCCAGGCGTTGGCGCGTGCGGTCATGTCGGCCAGCTGGGCGTCGATGTTGTCGATGCTCTGGGCGAAGCAGGAGACATCGTCCAGCGTCGACTTCTTGAACGACTTCACCGCCGCACGAGGGTCGTCGACCAGCAAGGTGTATTCGACCGGTACCTGTTTCACACCATGTTTGCTTGCCAGGTCCATGACCGTGCGCGTGACGCCACCGGACCGCGCCAGTCCGCTCTTGCGCACAGCTGACTTGTAAAGCTCCAGCACGGCAAAAATCGGCCGGTAACGCTCGACCTTGCGGTCGTCGCCGATGTACTTCTCCTTGACCGTCAGCCACCGCGCGTAGACGTCCGGGGGAACGGATTCCTGCAACGTCTTGCCATCGGGCGAATTGCGTACGCCGATCAGGGACGGCAGAAGGGCCAGTCGGCCGAAGAACCCGGTGTTCGGCTTGATCTCCACCTTGGGCGGAAGAATGAGGGCGTCGGTATGGCTCAGCGCGTCGTCGATCTCGGCGGTCTGCCAGCTCATGTTCTTTGGCAACGGCGTGAGCGTGCCGAGAATCAGCAACGTGTGTTCACCTCGCGTCACCTTCCACAGGCCTGGACCCGGCTGCACGCCGCTGACGGTTACCGCCTCCAGGGTGGGTACGGACGAGGCAGGTGCCGGCAGGGTCGTCTGAGCGAAGGCGGGCGCCGTCGCCAGGAGGAGGGAGCCGAGCAGGGCGAGGGTGCGGGTCGGGGTCATGGGCGAGAAGGCTAAAGGGAAGACGATGAACGGACGAGTGTCGGTCGGCACAGCTGGGCAATCACCAGGTGCTCGCCCGCCATTCACGCCGGATCACGAACATGGACGTCTTCCCCGGACTGGAGTTCCTTCGCTATGAAAATCGGCATTATCGGCGCTGGCAATATCGGGCAGGCCCTGACCCGGCGGTTCCGCGAGATCGGTCACGAGGTGCTGATCGCAAATTCGCGCGGGCCGGAAACGCTTTCAGGCCTGGCGAAAGAGACGGGTGCGGTAGCCGTCACAGCACATGAGGCGGCGCGCGGTGGCGAGGTCGTTATCGTGACGATCCCGGAATCGCGCATTCCCGGCCTCCCCTCGGACCTCTTTGCCGGCGTCTCGCCGGAGACCGTGGTCGTGGACACCGGCAACTACTACCCCCGCGAGCGGGACGGTCGTATCGCACCCATCGAGGAGGGTGTGCCGGAAAGCCAGTGGGTAGCCGATCAGCTCGGCAGGCCCGTGATCAAGGCGTTCAACAATATTTACGCCGAACATCTGCGCACTCACGGCAAGCCCTCCACGGCGGATAAGCGCATCGCCCTTCCGGTGGCTGGGGACGATTCCAACGCCAAGGCCACGATCCTGAAGCTCGTCGACGAGCTCGGTTTCGATGGCGTGGATGCGGGCACGCTCGCGGAGTCCTGGCGGCAGCAGCCGGCCAGTCCGGTTTATGGCACCGACCTCGACCTCGAAGGGGTGCGGCAGGCTCTGCTCGATGCGACGCGCGAGCGGCGTCCCGAATGGCGGGCGACGTCGGAGAGCACGGGCACCTACGACGCGCCGAAGTGAGTTGCGTCGTGACCGCTATGTGAAGGATTTTCGGGCATTTCTTCCATTGTGGGGACACGTGCGAACGGATAACCTTGCGCATCCATCTCCGCAGCCGACCTTTTTCGCGATACGCGAAGGCGCCTGCGGAATGCACGAGGTTACGCATTTCTTCATGGCCCTGGTGATCTACGACATCCCGTTCAGCCCCGACCTCGCGGGCTTGTGGCACGTCCAGATGAATGGCGTGCCGATGGAAAACTTCGAAACTCGCGTCGCCGCGATAGCGTACGCCGTGCAGCAGTCCAAGCTGCTCGGCGTGCAAAGCGGCCTGCAGGTGCTCGTCTCCGTGGAAGGCGCGGACGGTATCTGGCGGGAATTCGAATCCAACGCAAAGCGGCCCGTCGCCGGTTTGCAATAGCGCGACTGCACGTCACGTTGATCCGCAATGCATACGATGGGGGGAAGAAGGAGGAACATCCCACCCATGACGCATCGAAAGATTGGTTACTTCGACGTGGAAGGCACGTGCTACGTTGCCAAACCCGGCCGCTGGCGTGGTAAATACGTCATCAGCGAGGACGGCGACGAGATCGCCGAGAAGCTCTGCGTTACCCTCCATGAGAATGAAGAAGACGCGTGCGCGGAGGGTATGACCCTTGGTGTCGCCGCGGCGCGCACGTTGATGAAGGAACGCGAAGGCTTCGATCCCGGCGACGAGTAGGGCTAGAATTTCGGCATGACCGATCCGAACGACGTTTTTCGTCAGGACCTCGCCAAGCTCGCCACCGCGATCATGCCCTTTGGTAAGTTCAAGGGAAGGGCGATCGCCGATCTGCCAGGCAACTATCTCGCATGGTTTGCGCGGGAGGGCTTTCCTCCCGGTGAACTTGGGCGCCTGCTGGCGATCATGCTCGAGCTCGACCATAACGGTCTGCGTCGCCTGCTCGATCCTCTGAGGTCCAACCCGCCCCGTGCATGACGCGGGAGGATCGATCGCTAGCCGCGCAGAGCGGCCTCATCGGTGACGTCGATGCCATTCGGAAGGATGGCGATGGCACCTTCGGCGCGGAGCTTAGCGAGCATGCGCGTAACGGTGGCCGAGCTCATCCGGAGGTAGGAGCCGATATCGTCGCGGGACATGGGCAGGGGAACGAAAGGGCTGGCCCCTTCGAAACGACGCCGCCGGTCGAGCAGGTCGACCAGGAAAGAGCGAACGCGCGACGCAGCCAGGCCGTCCGCCGCGTGGGCGGCGCTGACGCGTTCACGCCGACGCAGCGAGCGCAGGTGTCGGGTCAGCGCGTCGTTGTGCTCGCAGAGTTCGTCGGTCGCGGCGCGCGGAAAACGGCAGAACCACGTCTTGCCGACGGCCACGACGGATGCGTTATGTGTGCCGGTCCTGGCGACGTCCAGCGCGAAGAGTTCACCCGGCAGATGAAACGCGACCACCCGGCCATCGCCGACCGTTTTGGCCATGCCACTGACGACGGCGAAGGCGGCGCGATGCGGGGCATCGGGCTGCACCAGCCGGTCGCCTTCGGAAAACGGACCGACGCGCTCGACGACGTCACGCATGTCGACCAGATCGGGATCGCCACCACGAGTTGCTTCGCAGACGGTCGCGTAACGGCACGACGCATTGCAGTACACCGACGGACGGCGGACGACGGACTGACTGGCGACGGCCTGGGCCTGGTACACGGTGGGACCTCCCGCGCGCCGGAAGCGGCGCGTGAGTGGATTTTAGGCCTACGCCGGGATGTCCTCCGATAAAATCAGTCGCATGCGCCTTTTTGTCGCAGATTTTTTCGGTTCGAGGATTGACGTGGCCCGGTTTTTGCCTTAGTAAGAGCGACGGGGGAATACCAGTAAAGGGGGCCTTCAAGGCCATGGCACGTCGATCCACGCTTTTGCCCGACATCGATACCGACATCGCTTCTTTGCCCGACGGGTTCGTCCCGGGAACGGTGGCACCTTTCGTGATGCGCTACGGCACCGATTTTCTGGTGGCCATGCAGCGCGCGGCGCAGGCGCACGATGCCGAGCGCCCTGAAGAACCCGAAACGGCCTGACGCTAACGCGCCGTCGGCTCCAGCAGTTCGGACACGGCGGCCACCAGCGCATGCACCGAGAACGGTTTGGTGAGAATCGCCGCATGGTCAGGCAGGACCGGCGCGTCCGCGAACGCGTCCCATGCGAAGCCTGTCATGAAAAGCAGCGGTAATGCCGGAGCGATTTCCCGCGCAGCCAGCGCGAGCTGACGGCCATCCATGCCCGGCAGGCCGATATCGGTGACCAGAATATCCGGGAGCGCGTGGCTCTGGAGCTGGCGCAGTGCTTCCGGTCCGTCGCCACAGCCGGTGACGATGTAGCCCGCTTCTTCCAGCACCTCGGTCGCCAGAGAGCGGAGCATGGCTTCGTCTTCGACGAGCAGCACGCGCTGGCCCGCACCTTGACGCTCGAGGGGCGCCACAGGCGCGTGCGTCCCTGACGGCGCGCCCGCATGCCGTGGCAGCCATAGGGTGACCGTCGTGCCTTTGCCCGGGGTGGAGTCGATGACCGCGCGGCCGCCGGTCTGTCGTGCGAAGCCATGGACCATGGACAGGCCGAGACCGGTGCCCTGGCCGATGGCCTTGGTCGTAAAGAAGGGATCGAAAGCTTTCTCCGCGATGCTGCGCGACATGCCTGTGCCGGTGTCGCTCACCGCGACGACCACGTGCTCGACCACTTTGCCACCGGCGTCGCGTGCGGCCACGTTGCGCGTCTCGATCGACAGGACGCCTCCGTCGGGCATGGCGTCGCGCGCGTTGATCGCCAGATTGAGGACGGCGCTTTCCAGCTGACTGGCGTCGGACAAGGTTCGCCAGAGGTCCGCCTGCAGGCGGAGTTCCAGCGTCACCCTTCCGCCCAGCAGCGGGCGCAGGAGCACGTCGAGTTCGCCGACGATGGCATTCGCGTCGACGTCGGACAAGGAGAGCGCCTGCTGCCGCGAATACGCCAGCAGCCGGTGCGTCAGCCCGGCCGCTCGCTGGACCGCACCACCCGCGGCGTCGAGCAGGCGACGCGCGCCGTCCATTCTTCCGCTCTCGAGGCGATCGGTAAGGACCTCGATCGCGCCGCCGATGCCGCCCAGGATATTGTTGAAATCATGCGCGATACCGCCGGTGAGTCGACCGATGGCCTCGAGTTTCTGCGCATGGCGTAGCTGGTCGTCGGTGTCGCGACGTCGTTGCGTATCGCGACCCATGGCGTAGGCCAGTTCACCGTCCGGCACGCAGGTCCAGGCGAACCAGCGGTACTCGCCGTCGCGCGAGCGCATGCGCAGCTCGAGGTCTTCCACGATGTCGCCGTCGAAGAGCTGGGTCAGCCCGTCACGCGCCCGGTCCAGATCATCCGGGTGAACCAGCTCATCGAAACCGAGCCCGACCAGTTCGCTGACTTCGTAGCCGAGTTCGTGTTGCCACGCCGGGTTCACGTTGCGATAGAGGCCGTCACGGGCCATGACGAGGTAGAGGTCGCGCGAGATCGCCCAGATCTGATCGCGCTCGCGCGTGCGCTGATCGACTTCCACTTCCAGCGACGCATTCAGTTCGCGCAGTGCCTGTCCGGAGCGCACGGCTCTGCTGGTTTCGTTGGTGACGGCATACATACCCCGCACGGTGCCCTGCTCATCGCGCAGCGGAGCGTACGAGAAGGTCCACCACGTTTCTTCCTCGAAGCCGTGCCGGGTCATTCTCAGCGGCATGTCCCGATGCATCGACCCGTGGCCCTCCAGCGCGCGTTCGACGTGTACCCGCACGTCATCCCACACATCGGACCAGAGTTCGTCGAAGCGCCGCCCGATCGCGCCGGTCAGGCGGCGACCGAGCATGGGCCGATACGGATCGTTGAAAAAGAAGAGCTGGCCCGGCTCGGCCGAGATGAACATCGGCTGCGGCATGTCGAACATCGTCGCGAGCATCGCCCGCAAGGCGGCCGGCCAGCTTTCCACAGGCCCCAGCGGTGTCGCCGCCCAGTCGAACGCACGGATCTCTTCCGCCGTAACGGAATCGGCGGGGAGGAAGCCGAACGGGTCGTCGTCGGGTGGGATGGGCATCACGGCGTAAACGCGTCGACCTTACCGCCGACCTGACGGCCGCGCTGCCATACCGCCGATATTTTCGTGGTCGCTTCGATATCGCCCGACGGATCGGCGTCGAGAACGATGAAGTCGGCCCGCTTGCCCCTGGCCAGGACGCCGCGGTCGTCAAGACCCAGCAGTTCGGCGGCACGCTGGGTTGCGATCTGAATCGCCTGCATCGGCGTGAGGCCCGCATCGACCATGAGGGCGAGCTCACGGTGCTCGGCAAAACCGGGAATGCGCAGCGGCATCGCACCGGCATCGGTGCCGAAGCCGATCCTCACACCTGCGTCGTAAAGCGTCTTCAGGTTCTTCAGATTGGTTTGCAGCGCTTCTTCGTTGGTCCTGGTGGATCCGTCGTTCTGCACGCGATCGCGCCACGCGGTATCGGCGAACTGCCTGGCCAGGGCGGGCTGCACCGCGTGGGTGAAGAAGGGCTGGTCCATCCACGCCGGATGACGGGCATAGATATAAGCGGCCTCGTTGAGATCGAGCGTGGCGATATACCAGGTCCCGTGCTGCTTCATCGCCTGGACGAAGGCGCTGTCCACCGGTCGGTCGCGTACACCGTGAGCGAGTATGTCGACGCCCGCATCCACCAGCTGGCGTGCATCGTCGAGGTAATAGACGTGCGCCGCGACGCGCAGATGTCTGGCGTGCGCCTCATCGATGACCGCGTGCCAGATCTCCGGTTTCATCTTGACGGGCAGGCTGCCGTTGAAATCGTCCACCCAGATCTTGACGATGTCGGTGCCGCGTTCCGCTGCGGCGTCGACGGCGGCGCGTGCCTCGTCGGGTGTCGAGGGGCGGTCGAGCTGATTCGGGCCGACCTGCATCATCTTTGCCGGCGGCGCACCGTTGGGCACGCCGATCCCGCGATCCGCGCCGAAGAGATCGGCGCCGTCCGCCTTACCCGCATGCAGGTCGGCACGCAGCGGGTAGAACACGTCGGGGTTGTTGACCCCGAGCGAGGTGACCGTGGTTACGCCGTAGGCACGCCATTGCCTCAGCTGGCGCAAGGCGTTGTCGCGCGTGTACAGATCCGGCGTACCACTGCGGGTCCCGTCGACCGAGCCGATGTGACCGTGGTCGGAAATCAGTCCCGGTATGATCGTCTTGCCGGTGTAGTCGACGACCGTGGTGTCCTTCGGCATCTTCACCCGGAGACCGGCGCCCAGCATCGTGATCCGGTCGCCGTCGATGACCATCGTGACATCCTCCCGCGCGGGGCCGCCGGTGCCGTCGAGAAGGCGCGCGCCCCGGATCACCGTGGCCGCACCGGCGGCAGGGCACGCGGCGACCAGAGCAAGAGCGAGCAGGGTGTGACGGAGCAGATTCATCGTAAATCCTTGAGGCGGGTACCCGTCACGAATAATGCACGACGTGCGAAGACGGTGTCGTTGCGAAAACGGCGGTGGCGACGAAATCACACCCGTTGCACGCGCCCCGATAGACGCTTGCGCCCTGACACAATGCGGAGGGACGTTCGATGGATGAGGAAAAGAGTGTGGTTCCGGAGAAGCAGAAGGGTGGCATCGGCTACATTCTGCTTTGGTTGCTGGGCGTGCCGATCCCGGTGCTGCTGTTGATCTTTCTGGTACGCGGCTGCACCTGATCGACGCCATGCGGTAGCGCGACCCAAACGGCGCGCTACCGCTGTCCGACCTGACCCTGTCCGAACTTTCGACGTTTCCGCAGGACCGCATGCTCTCGGCTTCGCCTTGGAAGCCGGCATGTCCCGCTCGATCCTCCCACGTAGCCCCGGCATTGACATGCTGCGCGGCAACAGCATCCTGCTAGTGGTCTCCCATCATCGCGTCCCGCGGAGGTTTGCTCTTGCCGCGCCGCGCGCGAGTTCGTCCGTCTCTCACGGTCATCGGTTTGATGCCGCCGGACGTGATGATTTTCTGGCGGGGGGGGGGCATGCGCTGCGCTGAGGCCACATGCGGACAACGATCGGCGCGGCGACCGGGCCGGCGAGTTACGAGATCTGAGCCGATGGCTACGAGACTGCGTGGTGCGGCCACGTAGTACCGGCGCTGACGCCGGCTGAAAGGCGCGGGGGATCCTGAGCGGATCCCCCGACGCAAAGCACTCAGTGCTTGCGGCTTTCGTCGCGTACCTGGTCCGCAGCCTTGCCTACTTCTTTCTGGACCTTGCCGGCATTCTTTTCGATGTTGCCCGCGGCTTCTTTCGCGTGATTGCCCGTGACCTTGCCGACGCCTTCCTTCACGGCGCCCTTGATCTCGTGCTTCATGCCTTCGGTGCGATTCTTATCCATGGTGCGTTCCTCTTCAGGCTCTGCGTCATTCGCAGCGTGACCTGTTTACGCCCTCTCCCCATGAGTGACCTGTGAAGCGTGCGTTTCGTCGAATTCACCGTGTTCAGGGTGCAGGATAGTTCGACGCCTGGAGAAGCGTGGCGAGATGCGCGGCGTTGGTCGTCAGCGTTGCGATCGTTTTGGCCACCTTTTCCGGGGTCTTCTTCAGATCGATGTAATTGGTGTCGGACATCGCTTCGCCCACCCAGTAGGCCGAGCTGCCTGCGGGAATCGTGAAGCCGACATCGGCGAGCGCCTGGTAGATCTCCGCGGTCACGTGGTGCGCGCCGTCCTCGTTACCGACGACACCGACCAGACCGACCTTCCCGAACGTGGGATACCGTCCGTCATCACCGATATCGCCGAGGATTGCATCCATGCGTTCGAGCACGCGTTTGCTGACGCTCGAAGGCTGACCCATCCAGATCGGTGTGGCGATGACAAGAATATCCGCCGCCATGATGCGCTGGCGCAGCGCCGGCCACTCATCACCCTCGCCCTCATCGTGACTGACACCGGGTTTGATGTTCAGATCGACGACCCGTACGCTTTCGGTCTCAACGTCGTACTTTTTCAGGCCGTCGAGCAACTGATCCAGCAGCTTCTGACTTGATGATGGCTTGGGCGAGGCACTGAGCGTGCAGTTCAGGCCGAGGGCTTTCAGTGTCATGCGCGTGCTCCGTGGACAGGTCCAGGAACGTTGGGCAGGCGTCCGTGTAACGAGCGTCGTTCCCACGTGCATGACGTGGGAATGACGATCGGATCACGCGGGGCGGGGCAGTCTCGCTGGACGACGCCGCCGATGGACACGCCATGATGCAAAGCCCTTACATTCCCGAAACCCCTAGTCGCTCGCCGGTGATACCTGAAGAGGCTCCGGTGACTCCTCGACCGGAAATGCCCGGCGGCAATCCCGGCGCGGATCGACCGCAGGAAATGCCGGCCCATCCAGATGACCCCGAGGGCGATGCCCCGCCGCCTGAGGCGCCAGAAGCGTTGGCGATCCGAATTCCCTGAAGCGACTGCCCGAAGAAACCAGCGGGGACACGGGCGCGTAAGACGCCCTGACGCAAGAAGGCCCGCCGCGTGGCAGGCCTTCTGCTTATGCTCGACCGGCCAGGTGGCGCAGGCGCCTTAGACCGAATCGCCGCTCAGACGGCTGGCGACTTCGCCGAGCCAGTCGTAGCCGTCCATCTCACCGCCGAAGAGGTCGAGACCGGTGCTGCTGTCGCCGGCCTGGAAGCCCGTCGAGTATTCGAAAGTGGTGATGCCGTAATCGTTGCGAAGTTCGTTCATAGTCGTTTCTCCCAGTCGTCAGTGACCGGATATCGAAAGCGTGGGCACCTGCGCCGCCGGTCTTTGGCGCGGTGTGGACCCGCTGATATCGCTGGTCCGTTTCGTTTGGTGAACAATCGGTTCGTTAGTCTTTCGTCATCGCCATATCGGCTTAATTTCTGAACTAACGAGTTTAGTACACGCCCTTTCTATGGGCGCCCTGGGACATTACAAGGGGTCTCAGGCATCGAATCGTTGGACAGCGCTTGTAAGGAAAAGGTTCAAACGATTTTCCGGTCGAGCCGACCGAGTACCTCTTTCGAACCCTTACCTGCGGCTTTCGTTCGCCGTTTCAGCCGTATCCGTTAACCCTAGTTTAACTCAAACGGGTGTTTGACGCCACGGGGGTGTTGCCAGCCGTTCAACAAGGAAGTCGGCGAGCTGGCGCACCTTGGGCGACAGGTGGCGGCTCTGGGGATAAACCAGCCAGACGGAGCCATGGTCATAGCGCCAACTGTCGAGCACGGACACCAGTGAGCCGTCCGTCAGGGCTTGCTCGACGTAGAAGTCGGGCAGCTGCGCGATCCCAAGTCCGCGACGGACAGCGTCGAGCAGGGCCTGCCCGGAACTGGCGCGATATCGGCCACGCACAGGTCGCTGTCGGGGCTGTCCGTGCTCGGCGAAGATCCAGTGGCTCGCCGACCCAAGCAGCAGGTTATGACTCGTCAGATCATCAGGGGTTGCCGGTGCGGGATGGCTGGCGAGATACGCGGGCGAGGCGACCACGAAGAGCCGACGCTCACCGAGACGGCGCGCCACCAGGTTCGAGTCAGGCAGCAACCCGGTGCGTACCGTCAGGTCGTAGCCCTCCTCGATCAGGTCGACCGTCCGGTTCGAGAAATCCATGTCCACGCCCAGCTGCGGGTGTGCGGCAAGGAATTCATTGACCAGCGGGGCAACGTAGCGTTCGCCGTAGGTGGTCGCCAGGCTGATCCGGAGGTTGCCGCGCAACCCGTCCTGAAAGTCGACAATCGCCTGATCGGCGGCATCGAAGCCTTCGAGGAGGTGTCGGGCGTGCTCGTAGTAAATACGGCCGGCGTCGGTGAGGCGGAGTTTGCGGGTGGTCCGGTGCAGCAACTGGGTGCCCAGCCGCTGCTCCAGCGCGCTGACCGCCCGGCTGATGAAAGCCGTCGAGAGGTCGAGGCTGCGGGCGGCAGCCGAGAAGCTGCCCAGCCGCACGACCTCGACAAAGGCGTCCATCCCATCCCATGCGCGCATCGATCTTTGCTCTCAGGTAAAAATGCTTCACGTGCCGGATGGCTAATCGATCGGGCGCGGCATGACTAAAATCCCCGATTCACCGGCGCTGGCGCCGGGTCCATCGTCATTGTAAGAGGAAGATCCGACCATGAAGTCTCGTGCCGCCGTTGCCTGGGAAGCAGGAAAGCCGCTGTCCATCGAAGAAATCGACGTCCAGGGCCCGAAGGCGGGCGAGGTACTGGTCCGCATCGTCGCTACGGGCGTGTGCCATACGGATGCCTACACGTTGTCAGGCGACGACCCGGAAGGCGCCTTCCCGGTGATTCTCGGGCACGAAGGTGGCGGCATCGTGGAAGAGGTCGGCGAGGGCGTTACCTCGCTGAAGCCCGGCGATCACGTGATCCCGCTGTACACGCCGGAATGTGGCGAGTGCAAGTTCTGTCTGTCGGGCAAGACCAACCTCTGCCAAAAGATTCGCGTGACGCAGGGCAAAGGGCTGATGCCGGACGGCACCTCACGTTTCTCGCTGGGTGGTAAGCAGCTGCTGCACTACATGGGCACCAGTACCTTCAGCGAATACACGGTCCTGCCAGAAATCTCGCTGGCGAAGATCAACAAGGACGCGCCGCTGGACAAGGTCTGCCTGCTCGGCTGCGGCATCACCACCGGCATCGGCGCGGTGCTGAACACCGCCAGGGTGGAGCCGGGTTCGACCGTCGCGGTCTTCGGCATGGGCGGCATCGGTCTCTCGGTGGTGCAAGGCGCGGTCATGGCGAAGGCCAGCCGGATCGTCGTGGTCGATACGAACCCCTCCAAGTTCGAGATGGCGAAGATGCTGGGCGCGACCGACTGCATCAATCCGCGCGACTACCCGGATACGCCGATCCAGCAGGTGATCGTGGACCTGACCGACGGTGGCGTGGACTATTCGTTCGAATGCATCGGCAGCGTCGATGTCATGCGCGCCGCGCTCGAGTGCTGCCATAAGGGCTGGGGCGAGTCGATCATCATCGGCGTCGCCGGTGCCGGTCAGGAGATCCGAACCCGGCCTTTCCAGCTGGTGACGGGCCGTGTGTGGCGTGGTTCCGCGTTCGGCGGCGTGAAGGGGCGGAGTCAGTTGCCCGGCTATGTGGACCGTTACATGGGTGGCGAGATCAAGATCGATCCGATGATCACGTATACGATGGGGCTGGAAGACATCAACCGTGCCTTCGACCTCATGCATGAGGGCAAGGCCATCCGCTCCGTCATTCTTTTCTGAAAAAAGCCGATGAACGAAACTCTCGACCTGATCCGCCGCTATTACGACGCCTTCAATCGTGCCGACTGGACCGCGATGCTCGATCTGCTCGACGAGCATGTGGCACACGATATCAATCAGGGCGGCCGGGAATCCGGCCGCGCCCGCTTCGCGGCTTTCCTGGAGCGCATGAACGTGAGCTACAGCGAGCAGCTGAAGAACATCGTCGTGATGGCGAACGCGGAGGGTACGCGTGCGGCCGCCGAGTACATCGTCCACGGTGAGTACAAGGCGACCGACGAAGGGTTGCCCTTTGCTCAGGGCCAGTCTTACGTTCTGCCGGGTGGTGCCTTCTTCGATGTCGCGAACGGCCGGATCACCCGCGTGAGCAACTACTACAACCTCGAGGACTGGCTCGCCCAGGTCCGGCGCGTCGAGGTGGACTAGGCCTTGAACGAGGCGAAACGGGCCGCAGGTCTTTCTGCGACCCGTTTCCGAGCACGCCACGCATGGCATGGACCAATCCGTTTCACGATCCCTCGAAGCCTCATCACACCGCGGAGGGATTCCGTAACCTCGAACCGGAAACGCGTCCACCGGATGGCCTCAGGCGCTGGCGAAGGGAACGCAAGGAGCAAGGCCTGCCCAAGCCGCCCGAGGGCGGTTACGAGTCGTTCTCACGCCGCTGGTGGCAGGGTGCGGATGTGTCAGGTGACGCCGATGCGGCCTGGTGGCTGGGGCATGCCACGGTCCTCGTGCGCAAGGCGGGGCTTACGGTCCTGACCGATCCGGTGCTCAGCCGCCGCGCTTCGCCGCTGTCGTTTCTCGGGCCAGCGCGCCGCACCGTGGCACCGGTGGATGTCGCATCGCTGCCGGCGATCGATGTGGTGGTGATCTCTCACAATCACTACGACCATCTCGACAAGGCGACCGTGCACGCGCTCTCGCGGCGCTTTCCCGATGCCGTCTTCCTGGTGCCGCTCGGCCTCAAGCGCTGGTTCGATCGTCAGCGTATCGGCAACGTACGGGAACTGGACTGGTGGGCGACCACCGACGTGCGTGGCGCAACGTTTACCTTCGTCCCCGCGCGGCACTGGAGCGCAAGAACCTTGTGGGATCGCAACCGCTCACTTTGGGGTGGCTGGGTGATGGCTCATGAGGGCTTTCGTTTCTGGTTCGCCGGCGACACGGGCTACTCGGACAAGCTGGCCGAGATCGGCCGTCGCGCCGGGCCGATCGATCTGGCGGCCATTCCCATCGGAGCCTACGCACCGCGCTGGTTCATGCATGGCCAGCACGTGGATCCGGCCCAGGCCGTGCAGTTGCATCGGGAGATCGGGGTGCGGCGCTCCATCGCCATTCACTGGGGCGTTTTCGAACTGGCGGACGATCCGCTGGACGAGCCGCCGCGATTGCTCGGCGAGGCGCTGACGCAGTCGGGCCTGTCCGCGGACGACTTCATGCTGCTGCCGATCGGCGGACGCACGTCGCTCTGAGTTTTCGCTCTGAGCCCCGTCGCGAGACGGGGCTCAGCCGCGTTTGCGGGCGCGGAAAGCGGCGACTTTCATCCGATTGCCGCACATTGCCTGACTGCACCAGCGGCGGTGGTGTGACTTCGTGCGGTCGTGAAACCACAGCGTGCAATCGTCGCTCTCGCACTGGCGGACCAGGTTGAAATCGGCCTTCACCAGGAGGGACGCGATCGCCTCGGCAACGGGCAACAGGGCGGCCACGGGGCCGTCCGCGCGCTGGCGATCGATAAGCGCGGGCGCTTCGCCGGTCGACCAGTCGAGCTGACGATAGGCACTGCTCTGCGCGAGAACCGCGTTCAGCGGCTCGGCATTGCCATGCTCTCCGCGTTTGCGCAGAGCGACCAGATCGCGGGCGTTGTCACGAAGGACGCGGGCGGACGCCAGCAGCGTATCCGCCTCTTCCCCTGTAAGGGGTGCTGGCGGCAATCCGGCGGCGGAGAGCCAGTCGTACAAACCCTGCACGGTTTGAAAATGGTCGTGCCGCGCTTCTCCGACGCCATAGCTGCTGTTGATGAAATCCAGTGCCAGGTCGTCGCCGACAAAGTGAGGCGCGGGCGAGTTGTGGTCGGTCGGGGTCTTCATGAATGAGTCCGCGTGGCGTGGTGTGCATTGTAACTTGCAAAGTAGCTATTGACCAGTTACTCATATCTGAGTAACCTTCAAAAAATCAACTAACAAGTTACATCCTCGCCTCACGACCGCCTGCCCGGAGAATTCTCATGCATTTCAGAACCCTGCTAGCCAGCAGCATCCTGTCCGTCGCCGCCGTCGCCGCCGTCGGCGGGGCGACCGCGGCGCCGTCTCCGTCGACGGTCGACACCACCGTTCACTACCGTTTCGCCGAGGCGGACGGCGTCAGGGTGTTCTACCGCGAAGCCGGCGACCCAAGGGCTCCCACGGTCCTGCTGCTGCACGGCTTTCCCACCTCGTCATTCATGTACCGGAATCTGATCCCGCTCCTCGCCGATCGGTACCATGTGGTCGCGCCCGATCTGCCGGGCTTCGGGCTGACCGAGGTGCCTGACGGTGCGCGGTACACGTATACGTTCGATCGTCTCGCCACCACCGTGGATGCTTTCACCCAGACGCTGGGCCTGAAGCGCTATGCCATCGAGGTCTTCGACTACGGCGCACCGGTGGGCTGGCGCCTCGCGGCCGCTCATCCCGAGCGAATCACGGCGATCGTTACGCAGAACGGCAATGCCTACGAAGAGGGCCTGAGCACCGGCTGGAATCCGATCCAGACCTATTGGAAGGAGCCGACGGACGCTCACCGACAGGCCTTGCGCGAGTTCCTGACGCTGGATGCCATCAAGTGGCAGTACACCCATGGCGTCGCCGATCCGACGCTGATCGCGCCGGAAACCTATGCGCTGGATTTCTCGCAGGTGTCCCGCAAGGGCAATGCGGATATCCAGCTCGACCTGTTCCTGGACTACAGGAACAACGTCGCGAAGTATCCGTCGTTTCAGGCCTATTTCCGGAAATACCAGCCGCCGCTGCTCGCTGTGTGGGGAAAGAACGACCCCTTCTTCCTGCGGCCGGGGGCGGAGGCGTTCAAGCGCGATCTGCCCCGGGCCGAGGTCAGGTTCTACGACACGGGCCACTTCGCGCTGGAGACGCATGGCGCGGAGATCGGGGCGGAGATCCGCCGTTTCCTCGACCGGGTCGTGCCGCGCGATTGACCCGGGAGATCGGCGATTTCGTTCCCGGGTGGCCGGGAGTGTTCTAATGGCGCACCGATACTGAAGCGAAGCCACCGTCATGCCGTTCCATGAATTCCGCCTCGAAGGCGACTATGTCGAACTCAACCTGCTACTCAAGCTCACCGGCATCGTCGCCAGCGGTGGCGAGGGCAAGCATCGGGTCGCCGACGGTCTGGTTGCCGTGGACGGGGTGACGGAGATGCGCAAGACCTACAAGGTGCGTGCCGGGCAGGTCGTGACGATCGGCAGCGACGAGATCAGCGTCCTGCCCGAAATCGACTGACGTTTTTGTCGCATGCATAAAAAAAACCGGGGCCGTGAGGCCCCGGTTTTTTGCGTTCCGGAAAGGGAATTACATGCCCGAGCTGGACGACTTGGCCGGCTCGGTGCCGGTCGTGGTGGCGGCCTTCTTGTGCTTCTTGTGGGTCGACTTCATCGCACCACTGGAATCGGCAGCCTTGGAGTCGCCGCTCATCGAGCTGTTGCTGTCCATTTTCATGGAATCGTTGCTGGTATGCGTCTGCGACCCGGCGGTGGAGGCCGGCGTGGGCGCGGGCTTCGAAGCAGCGTCCTGAGCCATGGCGGTACCGCCGAAAGCCATACAGCCAGCCAGCATCGCGACGATCAGTTTCGTGTTGCGCATGACGAAATCTCCTGGAACTTATGGCGCCTTGGGGAAACATTGCGAAGCGCGGCGCATGCGCATCGCTCACCGGTAGACCGGACCTGACGGGTTTAGCAAACGCTATCGCGTTTTCACTGAACGTTGCTCCTGCAAAGCAGCAATTTCTCGGGGAACCGTTCAGCCGAAAATTAGCGTCTATTAAGTGACGGCAAGGGTCGTGGGGCGTGAGGGGGGTGTCAGTGAAAATCGCGGGAGACGGATCCCAGTTGCGGAAGCAGGTCGCTGAAGTCATGCAGGCGGCTGGCAACGAGATGGCGCACGCCCCCGATCGACTGCCACTGGCCGTCGACCGCCAGCAATACCGCGTCCAGCAAAGCCTGACGGCAGGCTTCCGCCACCCTGGGCCGCACGATCACATTCACCTGTCCGGTCTCGTCCTCGAGCGTGACGAAGGTGATGCCACTGGCCGTCTGGGGGCGCTGACGCACGGTGACGAGACCGGCGTGTCGCAGCCAGATGCCGTTGCGTTCGCCTTCGAGGTCGCGCGCCCGCCGGACCCGACGCGCCTGCAAGTTCTTGCGAATCAGCCCCAGCGGATGAGCGGTGAGTGAAAGGCCGACCGTGGCGTAATCGGCGAAAACATTTTCGGCAGTCGTCGGAGGGCGCAGCGTGGCGTGTTCCTCGGCAACCGTATCCAGCAAGGGCAATGTCCGTTCGATGCCTGAGCTTTCCCAGCGGGCGCGGTGTCTGTGACCACTGAGCACACGGAGTGCGCCGGCATCGGCGAGGCGTTCGCGTTCGAAACGGTTGAGACCCGCGCGGCGGGCCAGATCGGCGAGATCGCGCAGTGGCGAGGCTTCCCGTGCACTGACGATGCGCGCGCCCAGATCGGCCGACAGGCCGGCGATCTGGCGCAGGCCCAGGCGCAGGGCGAAGCGATCGTCCTTCCATGGTTCGAGCGTGCAGTCCCAGTGGCTGGTGGTCACATCGGGCGGCCTTACTTCAAACCCGTGGCGGCGCAGGTCCGCGACGAGTTGCGCTGGCGCGTAGAACCCCATCGGCTGGCTGTTGAGCAGGGCGCAGCAGAAGATCTCCGGATGGTGACATTTCAGGTAGGACGAGGCGTAAGCGATCAGAGCGAAGCCGGCCGCGTGCGATTCGGGAAAGCCATAGCTGCCGAAGCCCTGGATCTGGTCGATGATCTGCTGGGTGAACTCCGGGGTGTAGTTGTTCTTCGCCATGTTGCGGCGGATCTTCGGCTCGAATTTCTGCAGCCCCCCGCGTCGTTTCCAGGCGGCCATCGAACGGCGCAGGTCGTCGGATTCGCCGGGCGAGAAATCCGCCACCACCTGCAGGATCGCCATCACCTGTTCCTGAAAAATCGGTACGCCCAGCGTACGCTCCAGCACCGGCCGTACGCCGTGTTCGTAGTGGATCTCCCCGGGCGGCAGCTGTCGCCGCTGCAGGTACGGATGCACCATGCCACCCTGGATCGGACCCGGGCGAACGATCGCCACCTGGATCACCAGATCGTAATAGCAGGCCGGCTTCAGACGCGGCAGCATCGACATCTGTGCGCGCGATTCGATCTGGAACACGCCGACGGTATCGGCCCGCTGAATCATCGCGTAGGTCGGACCGTCGTCCATGGGGATGTCGGCCAGGCGCCGGTAGTCGATACCGCGATGCGTACGCAGCATGTCGATCGCCTTGCGCATGCAGGTGAGCATGCCCAGTGCCAGACAATCCACCTTGAGCAGTTTCATCGTCTCCAGGTCGTCCTTGTCCCACTGGATGATGGTGCGGTTATCCATCGCCGCGTTCTCGACAGGCACGAGGTAATGCAACGGCGTATCGGAGATAACGAAACCGCCGACGTGCTGCGACAGGTGACGTGGCATGCCGCTGAGTTCCTGCACCAGTACCACCAGCTGACGGATGGTACGACTGGCGATGTCGAAGCCGCGCTCCTGCAGGCGCTGGATGATGGAGACCTCGCCATGCGCATGGGAATACGCATGACTGAGCTGGTCGAGCTGGTCTTCCGAAAGACCGAGCGCACGACCCACATCGCGTGCGGCGCTCTTGGGCCGGTAGCTGATCACCGTGGCGGCGAGGGCGGCGCGCTCCCGGCTGTACTTGTCGAACACGTACTGCAGGACTTCTTCGCGACGCTCGTGTTCGAAATCGACGTCGATGTCCGGCGGCTCGTCGCGTTCCAGGGAGATGAATCGTTCGAACAGGGTGGTGATCTGGTCGGGATTCACTTCGGTGATGTGCAGGCAGAAACAGACCACCGAGTTCGCCGCCGAACCGCGCCCCTGACAGAGGATCCCGCGTGAACGCGCAAAGCGCACGATGTCCTGCACGGTCAGGAAGAAGGCCTCGTAGCGCTGTCGGGCGATGAGGTCCAGTTCCTTCTCGATGCGCTCGACCAGCACGGATGCGACGCCATCGGGCCAGCGCAACGCCGCGCCTTCATAGGTGAGCTGGCGCAGCCAGGCGGCGGGGTCCTTGCCTTCGGGAACCAGTTCCCGGGGGTAGACATAGTTGATCTTGCGAATGTCGAAACCGATGCAGCGTGCGGCGACGACGGCGGTCTCGTCCAGCATGTCGCGCGGGTAGATGCGGTCGAGCGTCTCGCGCCGGCGCAGATGGCGTTCTCCGTTGGGAAACAGATCGTGGCCCGCCTCGGCCACCGTGCGGTTGAGACGGATCGCTGTCATGACGTCCTGCAGGGCGCGCCGGCGACGCAGGTGCATGTGTACATCGCCCGCCGCGACGCAGCGCAGGGCGTGGCGCGCGGCAAGGTCGCGCAACGCGGCCAGTTCGGCCTCGTCGTGCTGGGACCGGTGCAGTTCGACCGCCAGCCACGCGCGGCTTTTGAAGTGCGTTGCCACCCATGCCGCCCGGCTCTCGTGTGTCGCCATGCCGGTCGCCGCCAGCGGGCCGGGCGCCCAGAGCAGGCACAGTCCGTCGGCGAGATTCTCCAGATCGGCACGATGCAGTTCGTAATGGCCCTTGGTTGCACGTCGCCGTCCCAGTGTGATCAGCCGGCACAGCTCGGTGTAGCCGTTCTGGTTTTCGACGAGAAGAACGATGACGGTGCCGTCGGCGAGTCGAAATTCGCTGCCGACGATCATCGGCAAATCGACTTCGAGTGAGGCCTCGAGACCTCGAACGATGCCTGAGAGCGAGCATTCGTCGGTGATCGCCAGTGCGGTGTAGCCGATCTCCCTGGCCCGCTCGAACAGCTCGCGTGCGCTCGATGCGCCGCGCTGGAAACTGAAATCGCTCAGCGCATGCAGCTCCGCATACGCCGGGACGTCGACATCCCCATCATTGGCGGGCAGTGGAAGTACGAGAGGCAGCACGTCGGGACCTACGCGAACCAGCCGTGCAGCATCCAGCCGTCGAGTGTGCCGGGCGGCAGGTAAGCCCAGGCTTGCTGTCCGTTTGCGGTGCGCACGATGTAGTAATCGCGTCGCGTGTCTTCGCCGTCCCACCAGCCGCTTTCGATCCGTTCGGGGCCGGCCAGTACGGCGGTGGGCTCGGGACGCATCGGCAGGGGTCGCGGCAGGAGCCATAAGGGACGACGTCGGCGTGGCAGTGGAACCGTGCTGTCCGGTGTGCCGTAACGCATGGCGCGTTCGGGCCGATGGTCGGCCACGAGCGCGATCTGCCGAAGCGCGGCGTCGCCCAGTCGCGCCCGCAAACGTTCGTCGAGGGTGGGCCAGTCGAGACCATCGCCGCGGACCGGTTCGAACAGGTCGCGTACCGGTGGACGGAATACCGGCAGTTCTTCGGCATCCAGTTCGATGGCGCGAGCCGGTGCGGGTAACACGGTGCGCTCGAGACGCGTGCGGGCCAGTTCGAACAGGCGCTCCGCGTCGCGTTGCGGCGCGGCCATGGCGACGACGACGCGTGTCGTGGCACCGCGTGCATGCTCGAGCGTCAGGGTGAAACGCTGTACGCCGCCATCCCGTGCCGCGAGCAGATTGGCCAGCGCACGGGTGAGGCGCCGCAATGGAAAGAGCAGGGGCTGACTGCCATCCAGTTCGCTGTCGAACTCGATCCTCTGCTGGAAGTTGGCGGGTGGCTGCCAGGCGGCCAGGGGGTGGGTGGCTTGCCCGCGGATGCGATCGAGCCAGTTCACGCCATCGCGGCCGATGCGCCGGGTGAGTTCCGGGCGAGGGAGGCGAAAGACCTCGTCGAGACGACGAAAGCCCATCGCGTGCAGCGATTTCACCGTGGTTGCCGGCAAGCCCGCCCGATCGAGCGACAAGGCGCCCAACATGCGTATGACGCCTTCGCGCTCGGGCAGCACCATGCCGTCCGCATGAGCGGCGAACACCCATGAGGCGGCCGGGAAGGGAGTGGCGGCCATGGTGTGTGCATGACCTTGCTCGCTAAGGCCATGGCACAGTCGTTCCGCCAGCACGGGCCAGCCGTCGAACAGACGCAGACTGGCACCCAGTTCCATGAGGATGGCGCCTGGCGGGACCAGGCTGACATGACCACTGAACTGGTAGCACCACGCGGCGAGTTCGGCGAGCAGGCGCGCCTCGGCCTCACGGTCGCGAGGGCGCACTTCCAGGGCGGGGCAAAGCGCGCGTGCGGCGGCGAGGCTCTGCCCACGGCGCACACCGAATGTGCTGGCCTCCGGATTGGCGGCGGCGATCAGGCGCTGGCGCGCACGGGTATCGAGCAAGGCGGAGGGGCCTGCCTCCGGTGTCGCGGCAAAGGCGGCGGAGAACGCCAGACCGGGAAAACGGAGACAGGCCCAAAGCATGGCTGCGTATAAGAAGCGACGACGGAGCGTCCGTCATGACGGCGAGCGGGACGCGGCGTCATGACGGTTTCCATCAGGCTCGCATGCGCAGCAGCGGAGCGGTGGTGGTCAGCAGCCCTCGCGACTTGAGGACATCCACATAAGTGGCCTCGTCGCTGTTGCTGACCTTGAGGCGTAGTGCCGCCGGGCTGTTCTGCTCGGCGTGCCCGGCCGGACGGAAGATCATGGCGCAGGCGTCGCCGCTTTCGGCGGCCAGCTGCAGGCGACGCAGACTGCGGTAATCGATGTCGGGCAACCAGCCGACCACGGCGCCGCAGCAACCGGAACGCAGGCACTGCTCCATGCTCCATGCGGCCTCGGTGCTGCCCGCATGGATTTCGTGCAGGAAGCGCAGGTCGACACCGGCCGCCGCCAGCGCGGGCGCATAAGGCAGGTAGGGCGGTGCGACGAAGATCACGCGACGGTGTTCCTGGGTGAGTGCGGCAAGCGCGGGCATCACCAGATCGAGCTCGCCCAGCCCATCGTGTTCGAACAGGATTTCGCTCAGCGCGCCTTGCGGCCAGCCCCCGCCGGGCAGTTTCTGGTCCAGGGAGGTCCAGCCGGTGGACAGCGCACGTACGCGCGGCTGACGGTCAGCGGAACGGCGCCAGATACCGGGATGGTCGAGCACCTGGGCGAGGGTCGGAGTGGCAATGGCGTTCATGGTCAGGTCCTGCGGATGATGCCGACGTAACGCCCTTCGATGGCGAACGCATGGCGACGGGGGTCGACTTCGATCGGGCTGAAGTCGGGGTTTTCGGGCAGCAGCAGAAGACGGCCGCGCTCGTGCCTGAGGCGTTTGACGGTGACTTCGTCGTCCAGCCGGGCGACCACGATCTGGCCATCGGTGGCGGTGGCGGTCTTGTGGACGGCGAGCAGGTCGCCGTCGAGGATGCCGGCGTCGCGCATGCTCAGACCCACCACGCGCAGCAGGTAATCGGCGCGCGGACGAAACAGGGAAGGATCGACCTCGAGCTGCGATTCGATGTTTTCCTCGGCCAGGATGGGCGAGCCGGCGGCCACGCGACCGATCAGCGGGAGGTCGTTACCGGCGGCGGTACGCATGATGGCGGCGTTGCCGGCCGAAAGGCGCAGGCCACGATGCTGCGGGGAACGTTCCAGCACGCCCTTGCGGACCAGCGACTCGACGCAGGCCTGTGCGGAGCTGTGGCTGGGGAAGCCCAGGGCATCGGCGATTTCGCGCAGCGTGGGCGGCAGGCCTTGCGTCTGCAGGTATTCCTGCAGAAATGCGAGGGTCTTTTGCTGACGCTCTGTGAGGGTAGGTGTCGACATGTGTACATTTGTACATAGGTCAGGCAACCGGTGCAAGAGGGGTGCGCTCTATTGCACGTTTATGCATGATTGAATACATTGATGCGCATTCCTCGTCCCCGGAATTTGCATGAAGCCTGTACGCGCTACCCGATTGATCTTCCTGTTATCCGGCATCGGCATGGCCAGCTGGGCACCGATGGTGCCCTACGCCAAGGCTCGTCTGGGTCTGGACGATGCCACGCTGGGCCTCGTTCTCTTGTGCATGGGGTGCGGAGCGACAGCGGCGATGCCACTGGCCGGTTTCTTCAGCCATCGCTTCGGCCACCGCGATGTGATCGGCGTGAGCGGACTTCTCGTCTGCCTCGCCTTGCCCTTGCTGACCCTCGCGCCGAATGTCTGGTGGCTTGGCGCGGCGCTCCTGTTTTTCGGTGCATCCCTCGGTGTGGTCGACGTCGCCATGAATGCGCATGCGGTCGACGTCGAGAAGCAGCAGGGCAGGCCGATGATGTCGGGCTTCCACGGGCTTTTCAGCGTCGGAGGTCTGGCCGGCTCCGCCGGTATGGCGGCCTTGCTTCGGTTCGGTGCGCCATTGACCGGCAGTGCCATCGCGGTCTCCGTGCTGATGCTGCTCATCGTGGGTACCCAGTGGCGACACTTCCTTGTCCGGCACGACGATGGCTCGGGCGACGTGCATGCGGGCTTCCGTATGCCGAGTGGCGCCGTCTTCCTGCTTGGCTTCCTGTGCATGGTCGTCTTCCTTGCGGAAGGCGCGATGCTCGACTGGAGTGCGGTATTCCTGCGCTTCTCGCGTGGTTTCGATCCTTCCGTGGCTGGCCTGGGTTACGCGGCGTTCTCCGTCGCCATGGCGATCGGGCGCCTGCTGGGCGATCGCATCACGGCCTCGCTGGGAGCGACCACCATCGTGCGGATGGGCAGCCTGATCGCCGCGGCCGGCTTCTTCCTTGCCACGCTGTTGCCCTGGGGCCCCGTCGCCTTGCTGGGTTTCGTCCTGGTCGGTATCGGCGCGTCGAACATCGTGCCCGTCCTGTTCAGCGCGGCGGGGCGGCAGAAGAACACCTCGCCGGGTATCGCCATCGCCACGGTCACCTCGCTGGGGTATGCGGGGATGCTGGCCGGGCCCGCGGTCATCGGTTTCGTCGCCCACGCCAGCAGCCTTTCGATCGCCCTGGCAGGGGTCGCCAGTCTGCTCGTCGTGGTTTCCCTTTGCGCCTCCATCGTGCGCCGTTGAACGGAGTTTTCCATGCATAAGAAACGCGATGTCGTGATCTTCGATTTCGGCGGTGTCCTGATCGACTGGAACCCGCGTTACCTCTATCGCAAGCTGTTCGGTGACGATGAACAGGCGATGGAAACCTTCCTTGCCGAAGTCACCACGCCGGAATGGAACCTGCGACAGGACGCGGGTCGTTCATGGGATGAGGCGGTTCGCCTTCTTACCGATGAGCATCCCACCAAGGCCGAACTGATCGCCGCCTATCAGCACCGCTGGGAAGAAACCCTGGGCGGTGCCATCGACGACAGTCTGCACATCCTCCGCGAGCTGAAAGAGGCGGGTCATCCGCTGTATGGCCTGACCAACTGGTCGCACGAGACCTTTCCGTTCGCGCGGGAACGCTTCGATTTCCTGGCCCTGTTCGACGGCATCGTCGTGTCGGGCGAAGAGGGCATGATCAAGCCCGACCCCAGGCTTTACCAGACACTGCTCGAGCGATATGACATCGATCCGGCGACGGCCGTCTTCATCGATGACAACAAGGCCAATGTCGACGCCGCCGACGCCCTGGGCATCCATGGCATCCATTTCCACACGCCGCGTCAGTTGCGCGACGAACTGATTGCCCTGGGTTTCCTGTCGGCATGAATGCGTCGGTCGACATTACGCTGCCTCGCGAGCGTCAGCAGCTGATCCTCGAGCGTCTCCGACGCGACGGGAAAGTCGTGGCGGCGGAACTCGCGCAGGAATTCCGGGTGTCGGAAGACTCCATCCGGCGTGATCTGCGCGATCTGGCGGGGCAGGGTCTGTGTCGGCGCGTTTACGGTGGCGCGTTACTGGCGGTGAGCATTCCGCCGCTGGGCGAGCGCCATGCGGAGCGTACGGAACTGAAGCGGGCGCTTGCACGTACCGCGATCGGTCTGGTCGGTAGCGGCCAGATTCTTTTCATCGACGCCGGCTCGACCAACACGGTTCTGGCGAGGATGTTGCCGGAGCACCATGACCTGACCGTGGTGACCAACGCCCCCGACGTCGCCCTCGCGGTGCTGGGACGACCCGGTTTCGACGTGATCCTGCTCGGCGGCAAACTCGATCCGGCCATCGGTGGCGCGATCGGCTCACGTACGGTGCGACAGGCGCAGGATATTCGCGCCGATCTGTGTTTCCCGGGCGTCTGCGCCATCGATCCGCAACGCGGCTTATGGACGTACGACGAGGAAGAAACCGTCTTCAAGCAGGCGATCATCGAGGCGAGTGGTGAGACGGTGGCGATCGCCACCCCGGACAAGCTGGTGGCCTCGGCGACACATCACACGGCGCCGATCAGCGGCGTCTCGCATCTGGTGGTGGCGGCGGATACGGATCCGGCAGTGGTGGAGCGGTATCGGGTGGCGGGCGTGACGGTGCACCTGTAATCGTCACCAGGTACGGCTCCCACCGGGGTGTGATCGCCCGGTGGGAGCCAAGCCTGCTGGCGACGCCTTTTCCTGACTAAGGAAAGAATCGATCCATCAGCCAGCCTTCTTCCTGGCCAGTCGCAGCCACGTATCGACCACGGTATCCGGATTCAGCGACACCGACTCGATGCCCTGTTCCATCAGCCACTCGGCAAGGTCCGGGTGATCAGACGGGCCCTGGCCGCAGATGCCGATGTACTTGCCCTTGGCCTTCGCGGTCTTGATCGCCATGGCCAGCAGCTTCTTCACCGCCGGGTCGCGCTCGTCGAACAGGTTGGCGACGATGCTTGAGTCGCGGTCGAGGCCGAGGGTCAGCTGGGTGAGGTCGTTCGAGCCGATCGAGAAGCCGTCGAAGATGTCGAGGAACTCGTCCGCCAGCAGGGCGTTGGAAGGGACCTCGCACATCATGATGACCTTCAGGTCGTGCTCGCCCTGGACCAGGCCGTTCTTGCGCAGTACCTCGATGACCTTGCGGCCTTCGTCCAGCGTGCGGACGAACGGAATCATGACCCAGACGTTGGTCAGGCCCATGACCTCGCGCACGTATTTGGCGGCCTTGCACTCCAGTGCGAACGATTCGGCGAAGTCCGTCGAAACATAGCGGCTGGCGCCGCGATAGCCGATCATCGGGTTTTCTTCGTGCGGCTCGTAGCGCGAACCGCCGAGCAGACCCGCGTACTCGTTCGACTTGAAGTCGGACAGGCGCACGATCACCGGCTTCGGGTAGACCGAGGCGGCGATGGTCGAGATACCTTCGGCGAGGCGGTCGACATAGAAGGAGACCGGATCCTTGTAGCCGGCGATGCGCGCGTCGATCCGGGCCCTGGTCTCGGCATCCTGCTTGCCGTACTCCAGCAGCGCCCTGGGATGCACGCCGATGTGGCTGGCGATGATCATTTCGAGGCGGGCCAGACCGATACCCGCGTTCGGCAGCATGCCGAAGTCGAAGGCGCGCTCGGGGTTGGCCACGTTCATCATGATCTTGAGCGGTGCTTCCGGCATCGCACCGAGGTCGGCGGTGATGCGGTCGAACTTCAACAGGCCTTCGTAGATCGTGCCGGTATCGCCTTCGGCGCACGAGACGGTGACTTCGGCACCGTCCGGGATCGACTCCAGCGCATTGCCGCAACCGACCACCGCGGGCACGCCCAGCTCGCGGGCGATGATCGCCGCATGGCAGGTACGACCGCCGCGGTTGGTGACGATGGCCGCGGCACGCTTCATCACCGGCTCCCAGTCGGGGTCGGTCATGTCGGCCACCAGCACGTCACCGGGCTGCACCTTGTTCATGTCGGCCAGCGACCGGATGACGCGAGCCTTGCCCGAACCGATCTTCTGACCGATGGCGCGGCCTTCGGTCAGGACCTTGCTCTTCTCGTTGAGCTGGAAACGCTCGAGCGTGGTCGCGTGCGAGCGCGACTTCACGGTCTCGGGGCGGGCCTGCACGACGTAAAGCTTGCCGGTATTGCCGTCCTTCGCCCACTCGATGTCCATCGGGCGGCCGTAGTGCTTTTCGATGACGAGGGCCTGGCGCGAGAGCTCCTCGACGTCGGCATCGTCAAGGCAGAACCGATGACGCAGCTCGGCCGGGGTTTCTTCGATGCGCACGCGCTCGCCGGGCTTATCGGAATAAACCATGCGCTGCTGCTTGGCGCCCAGGCTGCGGCGCAGGACGGCAGGCTTGCCTTCCTTGAGCGTGGGCTTGAAAACGTAGAACTCATCCGGGTTCACCGCACCCTGGACCACCATCTCGCCCAGACCGTACGAGCCGGTGACGAAGACGACGTCACGGAAGCCGGATTCGGTGTCGAGCGTGAACAGTACGCCCGACGCACCGACGTCCGAGCGGATCATCAGCTGCACGCCGGCGGACAGGAAAACGTCCTCGTGCTTGAAGCCCTGGTGCACGCGATAGGCGATGGCCCGGTCGTTGTACAGGGAGGCGAAGACTTCCTTGACCTTATGCAGTACGTCGTCGATGCCGACCACGTTGAGGAAGGTTTCCTGCTGGCCGGCGAACGAGGCGTCAGGGAGATCCTCGGCCGTGGCGGAGGAACGCACGGCCACGGCGATGTCGTCGGCGCCGGCATCCTTGCAGAGCTTGATGTAAGCGTCGCGGATGGCCTGCTCGAGGTCGGCGGGCAGGGCGGTGTCGACGATCCAGCCACGGATTTCCTTGCCGCCGCGAGTCAGTTCATCCACATCGTCCACGTCGAGCGTGGCCAGGCGCTCCTGAATCCGCTTCGCGAGGCCGCTCTTTTCGAGGTAGGTCTGGAAGGCGTCGGCCGTGGTGGCGAAGCCACCCGGTACGGAGACACCCAGTTTCGCCAGGTTGCCGATCATCTCGCCGAGGGAGGCGTTCTTGCCACCCACCTTGCCGAGGTCGGTCATGCGTAGCGCGTCGAGCCAAAGTACCAGGTCGCTCAAAGGAAGTTCCTCACATCGGTTGGGCGGCGGGCCGCGCTGGAAAAATCGGCGCATTGTCGCGGTGGTATGGTCTGGCTGACAAGCGGCGATGCACAAATCGCCCGCGATAATGCGGGGTGGATGGTTATGAAGACGTATTGGTCTTAAGGTGGCGGTCACGGAACCAACCCAAGGAAACCGTTCGATGCGGCGTACCGTCTTCTTCATTTCCGACTCCACCGGCATTACGGCCGAGACCATCGGCAACAGCATGCTCGCCCAGTTCGACGGCGTGCAGTTCGATACCCACCGGCTGCCCTTCATCGACAACGCGCAGAAAGCCGAGGCCGCTTCGCTGCGGATCAAGACCAAGTACGCCCAGGACGGACACCGCCCCATCGTCGTCAATACGATGACCTCGAGGGCACTGTGCGACATCGTGGCGGGTAGCGGCGCGCTGATGCTTGACGTGTTCGCGCCTTTCATCGAGCCGCTCGAGGCGGAACTGGGGGCCAAGCAGTCGGGTGCGGTGAATCGCTCCCATGGTCTGGTCGATTTCGAGCGTTACGAGGCTCGCATCGAGGCGACCAACTACGCCCTGGCTCACGACGATGGTCTCGACGTGGACTACAACCAGTCCGATGTCGTGCTGGTGGGCGTGTCGCGGTCCGGCAAGACGCCGACCTGCCTCTACATGGCCTTGCATTACGGCGTCTGTGCCGCCAATTATCCGCTCACGGACGACGATCTCGACAAGCTGGAACTGCCGACGCGCCTCCGCCCCTATCGCAGCCGGCTCTTCGGGCTCACCATCGACCCGGTCCGCCTGGCGCAGATCCGCGAGCAGCGCCGTCCCGGCAGCCGCTACGCCACGTTGAAACAATGCCGCTGGGAACTGGAGCAGGCCGACAAGGTGATGCGGCGGGAGAACATCCCGGTCCTCAACACGACGCACACCTCGATCGAGGAAATCTCGAGCAAGATCTTCGAATACCTGGGGATCGAGCGACACATGTATTGACCGAGCCACGGTTTACGGAGACCCGCCCACGTTATGACCGCCGTCATCGACCGCCCAACGCCGCTGATCCCGGGACGCTTCGAGTTCCTGATGGGTCTGTATGCGGAGAACTACCACCGTCTGGCGCGTCTGTTCGCGCCACAGCGGCTGACGCCCGGCCGGTACATTTCCGATGTGGACGATGGGCTGAAGGTGCGGCTGGACGTGCAGGAAAAGCATCCGTACACGCTGGAGCTCGAGCTGACCTATGACTTCGTCGACGAGGTCACCGGGCAGCCGTCGCCGTCCGCGCAGCTGCGCATGTACACGGATGCCCACGTGGCCGAAGCCATGCATTGCCATCCCGGTCGTAAGCTGTCGCAGGTACTGGGGCCGTTTCCGGCGGCACATACGGTGTTTCAGCATCGCCTGAGGATGAACGGGTTCCTCAGCCGCTGGCTGGAATACCTGGCCGAGCAGGGCCATTCGATCGGGACGCTGGCGCGTGTCGACGACCCGCTTCCGTAGGAGCGCGCCTCGCGCGCGAAAGCTTTTCGCGACGAGATCAGGTTGTGTATGTATCGAGGGGAGAAACCGGTCGCGCGCAGGCGCGCTCCTACAGTTCCGGAGAAATTGCAGGCAAAAAAAATCCGCCAGATGGCGGATTCCTTTTAGAAGTAATGGCGGAGCGGACGGGACTCGAACCCGCGACCTCCGGCGTGACAGGCCAGCATTCTAACCGACTGAACTACCGCTCCACACTACGTTCCAACTCTTCCAACAACTACCAACTTCTCCGTCCATTCACTTCCTGGCGGACCAGAAAGTGGCGTCCCCACGGGGATTCGAACCCCGGTCGCCACCGTGAAAGGGTGATGTCCTAGGCCTCTAGACGATGGGGACGTCTTAGAAGTTGGTGGAGCCAGCCGGGATCGAACCGGCGACCTCCTGCATGCCATGCAGGCGCTCTCCCAGCTGAGCTATGGCCCCCTGCTGGAAGCCGCAAAGATTACGTCCGACCCGTCGCTTCGTCAAGCATTCGTTACACTTTTTTTGAATTTATTTTCGACGAAATCAGAATGACGAGGTGCAGCAATCACTTGCGTGTGTCATGCATCGATCGCCGTTTTGGCTGCCGCGTCCCTCGATCACGAAACACGGGTTAACCTGTCTGTTCGCACACACAGGGACAAGCATGCACGGCATCGTTTTCATCCAGGATCTCGCCACGGTGATGCTCGTCGCCGGACTGACGACGGTTATTTTCCAGCGTCTCCGGCAGCCGGTCGTGCTTGGCTACATCATCGCGGGTTTGTTGATCGGGCCGCACACGCTGCCGGTGATCTTCATCCACGACGAACAGACGATTCGAACGCTGTCCGAACTGGGCATGATCCTGCTGCTGTTCGCGCTCGGTCTCGAGTTCAGCCTTAAAAAGCTGCGCGCGGTCGGCGGCGCGGCACTGGTGGCCGCGTTCTCCGAAATCGTGCTGATGGTCTGGATCGGTTACGAGATCGGCCGGTTCTTCGGCTGGTCGGCGATGGATTCGATCTTCCTGGGCGCGATGCTTTCGATCTCGTCGACGACGATCATCATGAAGGCGCTCGAGGACCTGGGTCTCAAGCGCGAGCGCTTCGCACAACTCATGTTCGGGATCCTCATCGTCGAGGATCTGCTCGCCATCGTGTTGATGGCCTTGCTCACCGGTATCGCCAGCACCGGCGGCGTCGAGGCCGGGCAGGCCTTCGCCGCGATCGGTCGCCTCGGTCTGTTCATGGCTGTCTCGCTGGTGGTCGGACTGCTGCTGGTGCCGCGCGTCGTCGACTACATCGCACGGGTCAGCCGCAACGACGTGCTGCTGGTCGCCGTGCTGGGTATCTGCTTCGGTTTCTGCCTGCTGGTCACCGAAATGGGCTACAGCGTGGCGCTGGGGGCTTTCATGATCGGCGCGATCGTCGCCGAGTCGGACAGCGTGGCGCGCGTCGAGCGGATCATCATGCCGGTGCGCGACATGTTCAGCGCGATCTTCTTCGTCGCTATCGGCATGCTGATCGATCCGGCGCTGCTGGCGCAGTACGCGTGGCCGATCACCATCGTCACCATCGCGGTCGTCGTGGGTAAGGTCATTACGTGCAGTTTCGGCAGCTTCGTGGCCGGCAACGATGGCCGCACCTCGCTGCGGGTCGGCATGGGGCTGGCGCAGATCGGTGAATTCTCCTTCGTCATCGCGTCGCTGGGTCTCACGCTCAAGGTCACGAGCAATTTCCTCTATCCCGTCGCGGTGGCGGTCTCCGCCATCACGACGTTCCTTACGCCCTATCTGATGCGCGCGTCCGATCCGCTGGCGAGTTTCCTCGCGCGCAAGCTGCCGTCACGGGTGACCGGCGTGTTCGGCGCCTATACGGAGTGGATGGGCAGCCTGGGCCTGCAGGGGCAGGGCGCCATCGTGATGAAAATGATCCGCCGGCTGGTCTGGCACGTGATCATCAACACGGCGCTGGTGGTCGCGGTGTTCATCGCCGCGGCCTTCGCCTATCGCCGGGGCTTCCTCCATCTGGACATCGTCAGCGCCGATGCGACCGTTCAGCGCACTCTCGCCTGGTCGCTGGCGGCGCTGGTCTCGCTGCCGATGATCGTGGCGACCTACCGCAAGGCCGAGGCGCTGGGCATGCTCCTGGCCGAACTGTCGGTGCCCGACCGCTTCGGCAGCCGGACCTACCGGATCCGGGCGATCCTGGCCCGCATCGTGCCTCTCATGTCCATGCTGATCATGGGTTTGCTGGTGGCGGCGCTGGCCTCGACGATCCTGCCGCCGCGCGAGGTCGCGGGGGTGCTGATACTGGTCGGCATCGGCCTGGCCTGGCTGCTCTGGCGGGTGCTGGTGCAGGTGCACGCCCGGCTTCAGGCGGCCCTTCGCGACACCCTGGACAAGCCCGGCCAGGACCACCATGAGTGACCCGTGTCCCGTTTTTTGAAAGGTTTCTGAACTTTCCATGTGAAACCTTGTCTTTCGACCCGTCATTGCAAGCAGGACGCGAACCACCGCACAATGGCGATTCTGCCTCCACAAGGAGGTGTAAACCGGCGGCGTCGCCGAATCTTTCCAAGAGAGGGAGTATTCAATGAAGCACTTTTTGCGTCCCACGATGACGGCCGTCGCCCTGGCGGTTGCGCTGGGTACGGCTGCGGGCGCATCCGCCCAGGCCGCCAAGCCGGCTGCCTCCGCGGCACCGGTCGATAAGCAGAAGGCCAGCTACGTCGTGGGTTGGGACCTTGCCAGCTCGCTTCCGCCGCTCGTCGCGAAGGAAGTGGATGCCGCCACGGTAGCCAAGGCTCTGCAGGCCGCCCTGTCGGGCCAGAAGCCGACCATGTCGGAGGCGGAAGCCAAGTCCGTCCGTGAGGCCTTCGTGGCCCAGCTGAAGGTCAAGGCCGAGGCTGAGTACAACAAGGTCGCGACCCAGAACAAGACCGAAGGCGACGCCTTCCTGGCGAAGAACAAGTCGGCTCCGGGCGTGAAGGTCACGGCCTCCGGCCTGCAGTACCAGGTCGTCCAGGCCGGTACCGGTCAGCGTCCGGGCCCGAACGACACGGTCAGCATCAACTACACCGGTACGTTCGTGAACGGCGAGAAGTTCGACTCCTCGGCCGACCACCAGCCGCCGGGTGCGGCCCAGATCCCGCTCGCCGCGGTGATCCCGGGCTTCCGCGAAGGCCTGCAGCTGATGCAGACCGGCGGCAAGTACAAGCTGTTCATCCCGTCGAACATCGCTTACGGCGCCAAGCCGGAAAACGGCTTCCCGCCGAACGCGACGATCATCTTCGACGTCGAACTGCTGAAGACGGGTCCGACGCCTGCTGGTCAGGGTCCGGGCGCCGGTCCGGCTCCGGGCGCGGGCGGCAAGTAAGCCCCAGCCGTACAAGCGACACCCGAGGGCGCGGAGCAATCCGCGCCCTTTTTCTTTGGCCCGGTTTCTTTGATCCGCGGCACCGGCGGATTACAATCGACTGTTACCACATGCTCGCCTGAGCTTCCTGGAGCCGCATGAACGCCTCGATGTCCAGATTCCGACTCGCGGAACGCCGCCGTGGCTGACCACGACGACGATCGCCTGACCGAGCTCGAGGTGCGCCTCTCCTTCATCGACGACACGGTGAACGGACTTTCTTCCGCCGACACGGAAATCGCCCGGCGACTGGACCGGCTGGAGCGCGCGGTGCGCGACCTTCGCTCGGATCTGGTCAACATGCGCACCGGCGTTGGCAGCGACGCGGCGAACGAACCGCCGCCCCCGCATTACTGAAACACGGAACGAGTCTTACCGAATGGCAGAGTCCCTGCGCGACCAGTTGTTGAAGAGCGGCCTCGTAAAGGAAGTCCGCGAAGAAAAGCGTGCGTCCACGCCGCCACCGAAGCAGGGTGGCGCGAGCGGTCAGCCTTACGCGGGCAACAATCCGCGTCATGGTGGCAAGCCGAAGCAGGGGCAGGGTGGCCGACCTCAGGGTGACCGCGCCGGCGGCGGTAAGGGCGCGGGAAACAACCGTCCGCAGGATGGACGACGCGGACAGGCTGCTGGCCGGCCGCAGAACGCGAAGCCGGCACGCACCGATGGCGAGATGGATCTGGCCAGGGCCTATGCCATTCGCGCGCAGACGGAATCGGC
Organism: Luteibacter sp. 22Crub2.1; assembly: GCF_900167995.1. Lineage (NCBI taxonomy): Bacteria > Pseudomonadati > Pseudomonadota > Gammaproteobacteria > Lysobacterales > Rhodanobacteraceae > Luteibacter > Luteibacter sp. 22Crub2.1. The sequence goes on along the minus strand of NZ_FUYT01000007.1, from coordinate 141,726 downwards.
CGAGCGTCGCAAGGCGGAGGCTGAAGCCGCTGAAGTGGCGCGCCTGCGTAAGGAAAAGAAACGCAAGGTGGAAGAGTTGCTCAAGGGTAAAGCGCTCAACCTGGCTGACGCCGATCAGGTGCGTCACTTCCCGTACGGTGAAAAGATTCGTCGCGTGCACGTCGATGCCGCGCAGCTCACCGCGATCAACGCGGGCGAACTGGGTGTCGTCCAGCAGGGCGGTCGTTACCTGGTAGTCGACAAGGCCGTCGTTGACGCGCTGCGCGAGCTCGCGCCGGAGTTCATCGCGTTGATGGTGGATCCGGATGCGGTGAGCGAGGCGGATGACGGCGTGCCTGACGATCTGATGTGGTGATTCGGGGGTGAGTCGGGCCGCTTGCGCGGCCCTTGCCCCTAGGATGATCTCGCGCCGTTATGCGGGCGGGCTCGACAGCTCCGGGTTATCCCAGCCTTCCTTCTTCGCGAAGCGCGCACCGTGCTTCTGTTCGAGCTTCGCCAGGCGCTCGCGGATCGCCGCCACGCCTTCGGTGCGCACGTACTGAATCGGGCCACCCCGGAACGGCGCAAAGCCGGTGCCGAAGATCACGCCGGCATCCAGGAGGTCGGCATCGTCCACCACGCCTTCGGCCAGGCAGGCGATGGCCTCGTTGACCATGGGCAGGATCATGCGGTCCTGGATATCGGCCGGCGCCACATAGTCGGGGTCGACATCCGGTTTGTCCGGCTTGCCTTCCTTCCAGACGTAAAGACCTTCGCCGTCTTTCTTGCCGCGCTTGTTGGCGGCGAGCTTTTCTTCGAGGCCTGCCGGGATTTCCAGACCGAGGAAGGGTGCCAGTTCCTTGCCCACCGAGGCGCATACGTCGAGGCCGACCGTATCGGCCAGCTCGATCGGCCCCATCGGCATGCCGAACTTCTTCGCCTCGCGGTCGAGCACCGGGCCGGGCACGCCTTCGTTGTAGAGGCGCATCGCTTCCATCAGATAAGGCATGAGGATGCGGTTGACCAGAAAGCCGGGCGTGCCCTTGACCGGCACCGGCAGCTTGCCGATGGCCTTGCAGAAGGCCAGCGCGCGCTTCTCGATCGCCGGATCGAGCGCGTCGTGGCGCACGACTTCGATCAGCGGCATCTGCGCCACGGGATTGAAGAAGTGCAGCCCGAGGAAGCGCTGCGGTGCCTTCAGGCCCTGGCGCAGTTCATCGAGCGGGATCGACGACGTATTGCTCGCGAGGATCTCGTCCGACTGGAACTGTGGCTCGATGGTCGCGTACAGGGCGTGCTTCGCTTCCGGGTTCTCGAAGATCGCCTCGATCGCGAGGTCGGCATCGGCGACGCCCTTGCCCTCGACGTCGGCACGCAGGCGCGCGACGGCGGCTTCGAATTTGGCCGGTGCTTTCAGCTTCTTCTCGAACAGCGTGCGGGCCCGCGCGATCGCCGGCTCGACGAAGCGCAGCTCGCGGTCCTGCAGCGTCACGTCGAACCCTTTCAGTGCGGACCAGGCGGCGATGTCGCCACCCATGGTGCCGGCGCCGACGACATGCACGTGCTTGATGCCATGCTCGGTGCCGCCGCCGAGGCCCTTGAGGCGTTCCTGCAGGAAGAAGATACGGATGAGGTTGCGCGCGGTGGGCGTGGTGGCTAGCTTCGCCACCGACTTCGCTTCGAGTCTGAGTCGTTGCTGGATGCTCGACCCGCCGCGTGCCCAGACGTCGATGAGCGCGAACGGCGCCGGGTAATGTTCTTTACGTACCTTGGCCGCCGTCTGCTTGCGCACCATCGGCGCCAGGATCGCGCGTGCGGGCAGGGTGTTGGTCGCCCAGGCTTTCGCGCGCTGCGCGAGCGGGCGCCGTGTGGGGCGGCGTGCGAGCTGTCTGGCTTCCGCGAGCAGTTCGTCCGGGCGCGCGACGCGGTCTACCAGCCCGACCGCTTTGGCGCGACGGGCGTTGAACGGCTTGCCCGTAAGCATGGCCGGCAGCGCATCGGGCGCACCGATCAGACGTGGCAGACGCGCCGATCCGCCCCAGCCCGGATGGATGCCGAGCATCACTTCCGGCAGGCCGATCTTCGTCGCCTCGTCGTCGGCGGCGATGCGCAGGCGGCAGGCGAGGGCCAGTTCGGTACCGCCGCCCATGCAGGCGCCGTGGATGGCGGCCACCGTCGGACACGGCAGGCGGGCGAGGTTGTCGAAGACACGCTGGCCGTTCTCGATGTTCTCGAGGACCGTGCCGGTGTGCGCGTACTCGACGAATTCGCGGATATCGGCGCCCACCGCGAACCCGGAAGGCTTGGCGGAATGAATCACCACGCCGCGAGGGCCCTCGATCGTGAGGCGCTCGACGAGCTTGTCCAGTTCATCCAGGACCTCGCGGGACAGCGCGTTGGCGCTGGAACCCTCGCGGTCGAACGTCAGGACGACGATGCCGTCGTCGCCCACGCTGGTCTTCCAGTGCTTGAATCGGAGTCCTTCGAACATGGCGGCGTCGTGCGGTGGCGAATGAGCGCATCACCATACCTTCCCGCCGGGCCGAATGCGAGATACCCGCCCGTATGGTGGGCGAATTCACGCCGGTGACTGGCGGACTCCCCTGTATTGGATCGATACTGAACGTCTCTTCATCCAGCGATGCCTCATGCCACCCGATGCCCTAGCAGCCACGGACGTCTTCGACCGGATCCTCGCGGCACCGGGCCCGTTGGTCGCCTTGCAAGCGCCCGATCTGACCTCGCTGGTCGACCAGTTCCGGCTGGTCGCACGCCGGTCGGGGCAGGCGGTTTATCTGTGGCGGAATGCCGAGGGTCTGGTCAGCCTTCGCGACGCGCAGATGCGCGTTCCCGGTTGTCTCCGACTGGGCGACGCGCTTCGCTACATCCTGCAGAGCCTGCACTTCGGGGTGTACCTGCTGGATATGCCGCCGGGCGTCCCCAGTGCGACGGACGGTGCGTTGCTGCGGCAGCTGGCGCGGACCAGCACCGGCCATGTGCGGCGCGTGGTCCTGATCGGGGCCAGCGCGAGCCTGCTGGCGACTTTCGAAGACGACGTGGTTCAGGTCGACGCCGACTGGCGCTCCCGCACGGCAGCGCCGCGCCTGCGCGACGGCCGCTGGATCGTCTGACGTCGTGGCCACCATGTCCGAGCCGCTTGGCGTTCTCATCTTTACGCCGCGTCGCGATGTGCGGCGCGCCATCTTCGATGCCCTCGACCTCGACGGCGATTTCGTGCTGCTCAGTGCGCGCGATGCCGCCCAGCTCGAAACCCTGATGGCCGACGCGCCGCCGTTGCACGTGATCGTGGTCGGGGAAAATGACAGTGCCGATATCGCCCAGGGCCTTCGCATCCTGCGCGCATCCCCGGCATACGCTTCACTGCCTGCGGTATACGTCGTCGACGATATGCCGGGCGTCGCACCCGAGGGGGGTGTCGACTGGCTACGCGAAGGCGCTATTCCCACCGAACTGGCCCAGCGAGTGCGTCAGGCGACCCAGGGAACGACGGCGTCGGCCGTGCCGGCCACGCCCATCCGCGACTACCGCTTTGCCTTCGATGCGGGTGCCGCGTGGGTGATCGCTTCCACGCCGGACGGCTGCATCGTCGAGACCGGAGAAGCCATGGAGCGTCTCTGCGCGGGCGACGGACCGGTGCAGGGGCGGACCCTCGCGGAGCTTTTCGACCTCGCCCATGACGCCACATGGCCGCTTCCGGACGGCGACGCCATCGCATGTACGTTGCGCCGCCGCGACGGTGTCGAGATCACCGGCGAGATCGACGTGCGTCACCGCAAGGATCATGGCGAACACCGCATCGCCGCGGGCTTCCGGGACCTGCGCGCCACCGATATGGCGGCGCGGGCCCTGTCGCTGCTCGCCGTGCTCGAAGGTTGTCCCAGTGACGACGAAGGCATGAATGAAGCAGCGGCAATGCTGGCCGACGCGCTCGAACTGGACGTCGTGGCGATCTGGTCGGCCTTGCCCGAAAGCGACGCCGGCCCTGAGATTCTCGCCCGGATCTGGAACGGTCCCTCGCCCGCGAACTGGCCGGAGGCCGGCGATCTGCCGCTGTTGCGGGTATGTCTGGGCGGCGAGTCGCTCTCGCGTCTGGTCGAGGGCGAAGGGGCCGCGCTGAGCGACCCGCTCATCGAGGCGCTCGGCCTCACCGCGTTCGCGCTGCTGCCCCTTCTGGATGAACGGCGCAGTGTGCTGGGTGCCATGCTTGCCGGGCGTCGTCGCAGTGGCGGTGACGGCCGTGTACTGGCTCAGGCGCTGCGCGCCGCGACGGCGCGTTTCGCGTCGGCGCTGGAATTGCGCCGGGCGCGGGAGCAGGGCCGGGTGCGTGGCCTGATCGACACCCTGACCGGATTGCCCAACCGTCTGCTGTTCAACGATCGCCTCGAGACCACCATCCGTGAGGCGGAACGTACGGGTGAACTGTTCGCGACGCTGCTCGTCGATCTCGACCGGTTCAAAAGCATCAACGAGTCGCTCGGTCATGCCGTCGGCGACCAGGTGCTCAATGCCGTCGCGCGCCGCCTGCGTGCCAGCGTCCGCGCGTCCGACACCGTGGCCCGGTACGCAGGCGACGAGTTCACCATGATCCTGCGCCACATCATCAAGCGCGACGACGTGCTCCGCATCGCGGAGAAGGTCGTGCAGACGATGGAGATGCCGCTTGCCCTGGACGACGGCTCGGAGCTGCAGGTCACCGTGTCGGTCGGCATCTCGTTTTTCCCCGACGATGCCGCCGAAGGCGAGTTGCTGCTGCGTCACGCCGATGAAGCCATGTACGGCGCGAAAAGCCTCGGCCGCAACAACTATCAGATTTACGCGGCGAGCGTGGATGCTTCGCAACAGCAGAACGCCGAGCTCAAATCGCGGCTTCGGCATGCCGTCCGTAACAACGAGCTTCGCGTGTTCTATCAGCCCCAGGTGGCCGCGGCGAGCGAAGACATCGTCGGCATGGAGGCTCTCGTCCGCTGGGAGCATCCCGAGCTGGGCATGATCAGTCCGGCGTTCTTCATTCCCCTGGCGGAGGCCAGTGGCCTCATCGTGCCGATCGGCGAATGGGTCCTGCGAACGGCGTGCGCTCAGGCCAAGACGTGGGAGGACCGGTTCGGCCTCAAGCTGCGCCTGGGTGTGAATCTGTCCGCGGTGCAGCTGATGCAGCCGAACCTCGCCGAGGTGGTGGCCACCGCCCTCCGCGATACGGACTTCCCCGCACACCTGCTGGAGCTCGAGGTGACCGAGAGCATCAGCGTGAAGACGGTGCCGCACCTGGTCGAGACCCTCGACGCCCTGCATGCCATGGGCTGCCATATCGCCATCGACGATTTCGGTACCGGCGCCGCCTCGCTCGATTATTTGCGGCGCCTGCCGGCGGACCGGATCAAGATCGACCAGAGCTTCGTGCGCAACATCGGTGTCGATCCCGACGACGAGGCCATCGTGCGCGCCACGATCGACATGGCACATCGCCTGAAGCGGGGTGTCGTGGCCGAGGGCGTCGAGATCGAACAGCATCTGCAATTCCTGCGCGCCAACGGCTGCGATGAATTGCAGGGCTATCTGTTCTGCCGCCCGCTGCCGGTGATCAGCTTCGAAAAGCTGCTGGGCGAGCGGGAGCGCATCATCCATGACGCGAGGGCCCCGGTTCCCGCCTGACCGAAGCAGAAGGCGAGGACCAAACTTGTGGTTCAGCCAGCGGTCCGCATATTTTCCGGATGCGACGGGAGGGGAAGGGCGAATGAACTTGCCCTCCCTGAGCTTGTCTCAGCTGCGCCCGCGACGGCCCCGAAAGAGTTAAGGAGACGGCCCGGATGGGCGAAAACGAACTGGATCAAGCACTTGTTGAACGTGTGCAGCAAGGAGACCGCCGCGCCTTCGACCTGCTTGTCCGAAAATACCAGCACAAGGTGATTGCGCTGATCTCGCGCTACGTGCATGACCGGACCGAGTGCGAGGACATCGCCCAGGAAGCTTTCGTGCGTGCGTGGCGCGCCCTGGCCTCCTTCCGTGGCGAAAGCGCGTTTTATACGTGGCTGTACAAGATCGCCGTGAATACGGCGAAAAATCACCTGGTAGCCATGGGACGCCGCCCGCCCACGGGCGACATCGACATCGAGGATGCGGTTTACGTGCCGGGCGCCACGCGCATGCACGAAAGCGCCACCCCCGAGCGCGAACTCATGCGTGAGCAGGTGGAACAAACGGTATTTTCTACTGTCCAAGCCTTGCCTGAAGAACTTCGGGTCGCGATCACCCTGCGCGAGGTGGACGGCAAGAGCTACGAGGAAATTGCCGCCGCCATGGACTGTCCCATCGGGACTGTCCGTTCGCGGATTTTCAGGGCTCGCGAAGCCATCGACGAAAAACTGCGGCCGTTGTTGTCCGACCGCGAGGATCACAGCCCATGAGTGAAGCCAATCGGGAAATTCTTTCCGCCGGTATGGACGGAGAGCTGTCACGGGAGGAAATCCGCTTCCTGTTGCGCCGCATCGAGGCCGATGCCGGTCTGGCGGACGTCTGGTCGCGTTATCACGCGGGACGTGACGGTCTTCGCGGTGAGGACCGGTCTTCGGTGTCGCCCGACTTCGCCAGCCGGGTCATGGCCGCTATCGACGCGGAGTCGGTGGTCGTATCGGCCGCGCCGCGCCGCCGCTGGCTCCACTGGTCCGCCGGTGGCGCGATTGCCGCGAGCGTGGCCGTCGCCGCGCTGATGTTGTCGCAGCCCGCCGGTCGGCATTCGGCCGCGACGGACGTCGCGCAGCACGCCCCGGCCGTGGAAGGCAGCGAAGTGGCGGACGTGTCGGCGGCGACGGCCCCCGTAGCGCCTCAGTGGCTGACGGGCAGCAACGCCTCGCAGTTCACGCAGAAGGCCGCCTTCGATGGGTCCAGCGAGGGTGGTGCCACGTACCTCCCCCGTTCGATGCCCTATCAGATCCATCGTGCCCGGGCTGCCGAAAGCCCGGACGGCAACGGTTACATGTTGCTGACCCGTCCCGACGGTAGCCGCTACGTGCAGCCGGTAGCCGTCCCGCAGGCTCGCTAGGCCCGGCCCTGGTGGAGCCGCTGCCGGTGTTCAGCCCCGGTGGAAGCCAACCCTGTTGGCGACAGGCTCCCCAGCGCCCTATCCCCATCCCCATCATTCCAACCCCGTGCGGCGAATACCGCACGGGCAGCCGTAGCTAAAAAAAGGAGAATTTTGATGGCTTTCTGGCATGTGCGCGCCCTGATGACTGGCGCAGTGGTTGTCGCAAGTGCGGGCGCACAGGCGCAGGCGCTGCCGGACTTCACAGGCATCGTGGAAAAGAACGCGCCGGCGGTCGTCCACGTCGAAGCGAAGACCAGCGGGAACAAGAAGGGCAGAGCGGCGCCTGACGGAGGCGCGCAGGACGACCAGCAGGAGCTTCTCCGGCGCTTCTTCGGTATGCCGGGTATGCCGGGCATGCCGGCCCCGCCGCGCGACCAGACGTCGCTGGGCTCGGGATTCATCATTTCCGCCGATGGTTATGTACTGACCAACGACCACGTGGTCGACGAGGCCGACGAGGTCAAGATCCGGCTGCAGGACCGACGCACGTTTACGGCCAGGGTGGTCGGCAAGGACCCTCAGTACGACATCGCGCTGCTCAAGATCGACGGCAGCTCGCTGCCGACGGTATCCATCGGGGACTCGCGCAGCGTCAAGCGCGGCCAGTGGGCGCTGGCCATCGGCTCGCCCTTCGGGCTCGACGCGACGGTCACCCACGGCATCATCAGCGCGGTCGGGCGCAACCTCGGCAGCGGCGACCAGCCCTATACGTCCTTCATCCAGACGGACGTGCCGATCAACCGGGGCAATTCCGGCGGACCGCTGTTCAACCTCCAGGGCCAGGTGATCGGCGTGAATTCGCAGATCTACTCCACCTCGGGTGGCTATCAGGGCCTGTCGTTCTCGATTCCCATCGATGTCGCGATGAACGTCGTCCAGCAGATCAAGGAAAAGGGCTACGTATCGCGCGGCATGCTGGGTGTGACCGTGCAGCCGGTCGACCAGTTCGTGAAGAACCTCGACCTTCCGGATGCCAACGGCGCGCTGGTCGCCCAGGTCACGCCGGGGAGCGGTGCCGACAAGGCCGGCATCCGGCAGGACGACGTCATCCTGTCGTTCAACGGGACGCCGATCACCCAGTCGCCAGACCTTCCGCCGCTGGTCGGCATCACGCGTCCGGGGTCGACGGCGAAGGTCGAGATCCTCCGTGACCACAAGAAGCAGACACTCGACGTCAAGGTCGGTGAATTGCCCCGGGACAAGAACGCGCTGGCCGACGCCGGTGCGGCCGCCGGCGGTGGGTCGGGCAGCTCGGCGGCTCTGGGTCTGTCCGTTCAGGACATCGATGCGTCCACGCGCTCCGAGCTAGGGCTCAAGCCCGGCGAGGGTGTCGTGGTCAGTAAGGTGACCGGCCGGGCCGCCGTGGGCGCCGGCCTGCAGACGGGCGACGTGGTCCTGATGGTCAACCAGAAGCGGGTGGGCTCCTCGGCGGCCTTCCGTGACGCGAGCAAGGACATCAAGCCCGGTGACACCGCCATGTTGCTCGTCCGCCGCGACGATGCCACCCGGTTTGTCGGCGTTACCGTCCCCAGCGACCGCTGATGCGGCGGTGGGCCACTCGCCGGTCGGCGGCGGGTGGCCTTCCATGCGATAATGCCGGATTCGCAGTGGCCCCCAGGGTCGCTGCACGTCGTTCGCGCCGCGAGCGATGGTGAACGTGACCACGGCGCTCCATGGAACTCATCCGCAACTTCTCCATCATTGCCCACATCGACCACGGCAAGTCGACGCTGGCCGACCGCATCATCCAGCTGTGCGGCGGCTTGTCCGAGCGCGAAATGGAAGCGCAGGTCCTCGACAACAACCCGATCGAGCGCGAGCGCGGCATCACGATCAAGGCCCAGTCCGTTTCGCTGCCGTACAAGGCGCGGGACGGCAAGACCTACCAGCTGAATTTCATCGATACCCCGGGCCACGTGGACTTCTCCTACGAAGTCAGCCGTTCGTTGTCGGCATGCGAAGGGGCGCTGCTGGTGGTGGATGCCGCCCAGGGCGTCGAGGCGCAGTCGGTCGCCAACTGCTACACGGCCATCGAGCAGGGCCTGGAAGTCATTCCCGTGCTCAACAAGATCGACCTGCCGACGGCGGACCCGGAGAAGGCCAAGGCCGAAATCGAGGCCGTCATCGGTATCGATGCCAGCGATGCGATCGCCGTCAGCGCCAAGACCGGCCAGAACGTCATCGAAGTGCTCGAGGCGATCATCCATCGCATTCCGGCGCCCAAGCCGGGCGATACGGACAAGCTCCAGGCGCTGATCATCGATTCCTGGTTCGACAACTATCTGGGCGTGGTCTCGCTGGTCCGCGTCATGCAGGGCGAGATCAAGCCGGGTGACAAGATCCTGGTCATGTCCACGGGGCGCACGCACCTGGTCGACGACGTCGGCGTGTTCACGCCGAAGCGCAAGAAGCTCGAAAAGCTTTCCGCCGGCGAAGTCGGCTGGATCAATGCGTCCATCAAGGACGTGCATGGCGCGCCGGTCGGCGACACGCTCACCCTCGCCGGCAAGCCTGCCGAAGCACCGCTGCCGGGTTTTCAGACCATGCAGCCGCGCGTGTTCGCCGGCCTGTTCCCGGTGTCCGCCGACGACTACCCGGCGCTGCGCGAGGCCCTCGACAAGCTGCGCCTCAACGATGCCGCCATGTTCTTCGAGCCGGAAAGCTCCGAGGCCATGGGCTTCGGCTTCCGCTGCGGCTTCCTCGGCATGCTCCACATGGAGATCGTGCAGGAGCGCCTCGAGCGCGAGTACGACCTCAACCTGATCACCACCGCGCCCACCGTGGTCTACGAGGTCGCCAAGACCGACGGTACCGTGCTGGCCATGGACAACCCGGCGAAGCTGCCCCCGCCGCAGCAGATCGTCGAGATCCGTGAGCCGATCATCGTCGCCAACATCCTCACCCCGGGTGACTACGTCGGCAACGTGATCAAGCTTTGCGAGGAAAAGCGCGGCGTACAGCGCACGATTCAGTATCTGGCCACGCAGGTACAGGTGACCTACGAGTTGCCGCTGGCCGAGGTCGTGCTCGACTTCTTCGATCGCCTGAAGTCCGTATCCCGCGGCTACGCGTCCATGGACTACCACCTGGAGCGCTTCGATCCGGGTCCGTTCGTTCGCGTGGATGTGCTCATCAACGGCGATCGCGTCGACGCGCTCAGCCTGATCGTTCATCGTTCTCACGCGGACCGCCGCGGGCGGGAACTTGTCGAGCGGATGAAGGATCTCATTCCCCGCCAGCAGTTCGACGTGGCCATCCAGGCGGCCATCGGCGCGGCGGTCATTGCCCGCTCCACGGTGAAGGCACTGCGCAAGAACGTTCTCGCCAAGTGTTACGGCGGCGACGTCTCGCGTAAGAAGAAGCTTCTGGAAAAACAGAAGGAAGGCAAGAAGCGCATGAAACAGGTCGGCAGCGTGGAGATCCCCCAGGAAGCCTTCCTTGCCGTGCTCAGGCAGGACAACAAGTAAGCTCGCCGCACGGTAACCCCTCGAACTTATGGAAGGCCGGCGCCGGATGCGCCGGAACGGGCCGTCAGGGCCCCTCGACACGACTTACGGAGTTGGCATGGCGTCATTCGATTTTTCCGCGATTCTTCTCGGCCTCACGGTGCTTTTCGGCGTCATCTGGCTGATCGACTGGCTGTTTCTGGCCAAGTCGCGCCGTGCCCGCAGCGAAGCGTCGGGTACCGAGCAGCCCGAGCCGTGGCCGGTCGACTGGGCGCGCTCGCTGTTTCCGGTCATTCTCGTCGTGCTGCTGCTGCGCTCGTTCGTCGCCGAGCCCTTCCGCATTCCCTCGGGTTCGATGATGCCGACGCTGGACGTCGGCGATTTCATCCTGGTCAATAAATTCGCGTACGGCCTGCGCATGCCGGCCTTCAACAACAAGCTGCTCGAAAACGGCGAACCGCGCCGCGGCGATGTCGTGGTGTTCCGGTTCCCGGGCTACGTCTGCACGGACGAAAGCGGCCATACGATTCGCAGCGGCGACGTGACCTGCGCCAATCCTCACGAGCCGGTCCCCGGCGAGAACTGGATCAAGCGCGTCATCGGCTTGCCTGGCGACCGTATCGAAACCCGCGGCAGCGAGCTCTACATCAACGGCGAGCGCATCGGTGCCGATGAAATCGGTCCGTTCAAGGGCAGCATGACCCGTCGGGAAGACCGCCTCCTGATGACCTTCGGCTCGAAGTTGTATACCGAGCATCTGGGCAGCATCAACCACACGATCGCGCTGACCCCGGCTTACAACATGCCGATGGACATCCCGAACGACAAGGTGCCGTCCGAAGTACCCAAGGGCTGCTACATCGTCATGGGCGACAACCGCATGAACAGCACCGACAGCCGCTGGTGGGGCTGCATGCCGGAACAGAACCTGGTCGGCAAGGCCTTCTTCGTCTGGCTGGCGTGGCGCGGTCTTGACAACGGCATCCTCGATTTCTCGAAGATGGGCAAGGTCATCCATTGACCGGATTAGTGGCGTCCGTCACGCGGGAGGGCGTTGCGGACGGCCGCGGACAAGGTAATCTGCGCGTATTCACGGGGGGACAACAACGCATGAAATCCAGGCAGTCGGGTATTACCCTTATCGGCTTCGTCATCGTTCTGCTGGTGCTGGGGTTTTTCGCCTTCATGGCGATGAAGCTCGTTCCGTCGTACATCGAGTACATGGGCGTGGTGAAGGCCATGAACCAGATGTCGACCGAGGGCGGTAACGAGGACGTCGGTCAGGCGCGTCGTCAGCTCGCTTTCAAGATGAGCTTCCAGTACGTCGACGATTCGACGATCAAGCCGCAGGACGTGACCGTGACCCGGGCCAACAACGGCGCCGTGCTCAACGTGAACTACGACAAGGAAATTCCTTTCCTTTACAACATCTCGTTCCTGTTGCATTTCGACCATTCGGTCCCGCTGAAGAGTGCCGTTGGGCAATAATGAGGCTTCGTGCAGTTTCCGCATTCCTTCCGTAACCCGACCCTGGCCACCCTGGCGCTCACTCACCGAAGCGTCGGGAAGCCGAACAACGAGCGGATGGAGTTCCTCGGTGACGCCCTGCTGGGCGCGATCGTGGCGGAACTGCTTTTCGAGGTTCATCCGAAAGCCAGCGAGGGCGAGTTGTCGCGTCTGCGCGCCCAGCTCGTGAACGGCGAGGCCCTGGCCGTCATCGCCCGTGAACTCGAACTGGGCGACGTGCTCAAGCTCGGCCCGGGCGAGCTCAAGAGTGGCGGTTTCCGCCGCGACTCCATCCTTGCCGACGCGTTCGAGGCACTGATCGCCGCTGTCTACATGGATGACGGCTTCGATGCCTGCCGCCAGGTCGTGCGCAGGCTTTTCACGCCCCGCGTGGCAGAACTCAAGCGCTCCAGCAAGGACGCGAAAACGCGCCTGCAGGAGTGGCTGCAGGGCAGGGGTTTGCCGCTGCCCACTTACGAACTTACCGACAGCTCCGGCGAAGACCACGCCAAGATCTTCGACGTCAGCTGCTGTATCGACGAACCGGAACCGATCCGCGTGGAGGGACGCGGTGGCAGCCGGCGGGCCGCCGAACAGGATGCCGCGGAAGCGGTGCTGCGCCGATTGCTGGAAAAAAAGACATGAACGACAACGACACCCCCGAGAACGACACCCTCGTCGACGACGACTTCCGCTGTGGCTATGTGGCCCTGTCGGGCCGACCCAACGTCGGCAAGTCCACGCTCCTCAACGCCCTCATCGGCGTTCGTCTGAGCATCGTCAGCCATCGTCCGCAGACGACCCGCCACCGCATCCTCGGCATCTCGACCAAGCCCGAGGGACAGATTCTCTACGTCGACACGCCGGGTCTCCATCGTGGCGCCAAGCGTGCGATGAACCGCAGCATCAACCGCGCCGCCCGCGCTGCGATCACCGAAGTGGACCTCGCGGTGCAGGTGATCGAGGCCGGTCGCTGGACGGATGAAGACGCCGCCATGTACGACGCGCTTGCCCAGCAGGACATGCCGAAGCTGCTGGCGATCAACAAGGTCGACCTGCAGAAGGACAAGACGGCGATGCTGCCGTTCGTGGCCGATCTGATGGCGAAGCATCCGTTCGACGACGTCTATTACGTCAGCGCGCTGAAGTCCAAGGGGCTGGACGGCCTCGAGAAGGGCATCCTCAAGCGTCTGCCGGAGCAGCCCGCGGTGTACGGCGAAGACGAGATCACCGATCGCAGTGAGCGCTTCCTGGCGTCCGAGATGATCCGTGAGCAGCTGATGCTGCGTCTCGACCAGGAGCTTCCGTACGCCACCACGGTCGAGATCGAGCGTTTCGAAGACCGTCCCGACGGGATCGCCGAGGTCCATGCGGTGATCTGGGTGGAGCGTGACGGCCAGAAAGCCATTGTCATCGGTGACGGTGGCGCTCAGCTCAAGGCCATCGGCACGTCCGCACGCAAGGGCATGGAGCACCTGTTCGAGCGTAAGGTGTTCCTCAAACTGTGGGTCAAGGTGCGCGAGGGCTGGGCGGACGACGAAAACCTGCTCAAGCGTTTCGGCTACGAATAAACCCGACGGGCCTCCCGCGCCATGCGTGTCGAGCAGCAACCTGCGTTCGTTCTGCACGCCCGGCCGTACCGGGAAACCTCACTGCTGGTCGAGTGCCTGACCCGCGACCACGGCCGTATCGGCGTGGTCGCGCGCGGCGTGCGTAACGAGCGGGCGCGCCTCCAGCGGGCCCAGCTCGAGCCTTTCCAGCGTCTCGCGTTCGACCTGATCATGAAGGGCGAACTCGCGACGTTGCGTACCGCCGAGCCCTCGGGCGTGGCGCAGCGCCTGACCGGCGACGCCGGCATGGCCGGCCTCTATCTCAATGAGCTCGTGGTCCGCCTCACGGGCCGTCAGGATCCCAATCCCGACCTCTTCGATCACTACGAGCGCACCTTGCGCCGCATGGCGGTGGGCGAGCCGCTGGCGTGGACTCTGCGCCGGTTCGAGCGCGACATGCTTGAGGCGCTGGGCTATGCGTTACCGCTCGACATCGACGCGATCGACGGGGAGCCGCTCGATCCCTTGCTGACCTATTTCTACGACCCCGAATCGGGCGTCCTGCCCGGACGCGCGGGCGACGCCCGTGGCATTCGTGGCGCCGATCTGCTCGCGCTGGCCGCCGATCAGGCTCCGGATACGGCCGGTCTCGCTTCGCTGCGCCGGATGATGCGTCAGATCATCTCGTTTCATCTCGGCGGGGGAGAGCTGAAAGCGTGGCGCGTGCTGCGCTAAGCGGGGCGCGGCGGAAGGGCGGCGAGGGCCTTTCTGAGTTCGATGCGGAAGCGGTCGATTGCCGCTGGCACAACGGCCCGCGTCTCCAGCAGATGATTTTGCAACGCCTTGGCCTGAGCGCCGAGTCGGGCCGTTCCGCAAAAGCCACACGCGGAGCGCAGCCGGTGCATGCGTTCGATCAACTCGGTGGGGCGGTCGGCAAGTGCGTCCAGGGCCGCATCGAGTTCGGTCAGTTCCTCGCGCAGCAGCTGACGTAACGCCAGAAGCGTTCTCGCGTCGCCGCTCGCCGCGTGGCCCAGCTCATCGTCGAGTACGCCCAGGTCTTCGTCGATGCCGAGGGTCGCGGCGAGCGCATGCCTGAGCGAGGTGATCTGGCAAGGCTTTTCGATGACGCCGGCGAAGCCTGCGCCGAGCAGGCGATCGCGAAGCTCCGCAGGCACCTCCGCGCTGGTCGCCAGCGCCACGGCGCCGCGCGACACGGCTGACGCATCGCCACGGAGCGCGGCAAGCACGGTCAGAGCGCCGCCCCCAGGCATGCGGCAATCCAGCAGCATGGCCGCGAACGACTGCGTCCGACCCAGTGAAACCGCGCGCGCTCCATCGTCGGCCAGCGTCGGCTGATAGCCCAGCGAACGGAGCGCCAGATCCAGGAACTGCCGGGTCGGCGCGTCGTCATCGGCGACGAGAATCGCGCGTCCGGGGGAAGCAAAAGAAGGGGGCGTGCCGTACTCGACCATGCAACGTTCCGTGTTGTTCATCTTGATTTGGCAGAATGGCGGAGCATGCTTCCGGTATCAACCCGCACGTTCGCCCTTTTTCTCGCCGCCTGGATCGCGCTGACCTGGGCCGACGGCGCGCGGGCGGGCCTTTCCGTGGGCGCCGACAGCGTTGCGGTGCCCGGACTGAGCATGACGGGCGTGGAAGCCGACATTGCGCCGGTGTCCGGGGGCACGGGAGTGACACTCGCGCTGACGGCCCAGAAGGCGGACATCGCCGCCATGGGCTGGCGCAAGATCGGCCTGGACCTTGCCGGCAGGCTCGACCGCGACGAACTGGGTCGATGGAACTTCGACGGTGACCTTCGCCTGCGTGGCGCGGCGGGAGGCGCATGGACGCGGGCGACCGTGCACATGGCCGCCGATGAATCGGCGAACACGCTCGAGGTATCGATCCGCCAGGACAGCTCGCTGGCCCAGGTCGCGTTGCCGATGGACCAGACCAGCCATGCTCAGATAACGCTCAAGAATCTGCCGGCCGGCTGGCTGCAGGGGCTTCTCTCGACCGTGTGGTCGGGACGTACGACCACGGGCCGCGTCAATGCGGATCTTGCGCTCGATGTGCTCGACGGCGGATTGCAGGCGGGGGGGCAGTTCGCCCTCGACGGCGTCGGCTTCGACAGCCCGGGAGGCAAGCTGGCGGGAGAAAAGCTGTCCGGCAGCGGCCGCCTCGGCGTCGACAATCAGGCGGACGCCACCGTGATCGACCTCGATGCGGCTTTGCGCGGCGGCGCTCTGCTTCTGGGACCGCTGTACGCGGACCTCCCGGGGCACGCCGTGCAACTGTCGCTTTCAGCGCGGTCCCAGAAGGGCGCGCTCGCCGTGCGGAAGCTGCGGCTGACCGATCCGGACGCGTTGCAGCTGGAGGGCGAGGTGGACTTCGCCGCTACCGGCGATCTTTCCGTCCTCCGGCTGGATCGCTTCAACGCTCGTTTTCCCGCCGCCTACACGCGTTACGGGAAGGGCCTGCTGCGCAGCATGGGCGTGGAGTCGCTCGACGCGGACGGCGACGCGTCCGGCCATCTCGCCTTCGGACCGAAGGGCCTCGAGTCGTTCGCCGTGCAGACGGTGGGACTCGACCTTGCCCGCGGCGATGGCCAATTCGGCGTGCAGGGCCTGCACGGAGCGATCGACTGGAACGTGACGGACGATCGTCCCGCGACGAAACTCGGCTGGCGGGCGCTTCAGGTGCAGCGCATCCCCAACGGTGCCGCGGACGCCAGCCTGCGCAGTACGGGCGGCACGCTGGCCTTGCAGAGGCCGTTCGCCATTCCGGTACTCGATGGTCAGTTGCGCGTGCAGAGCCTCGCCTGGAAGCCGGCCGCGACGCGTGGCGACCGGCTGCAGACCTCGCTTGCACTGACTCAGGTCGACATGGCGGCGTTCTGTCGGGCGCTCGGCTGGCCCGAGTTCAGAGGTACGGTAGGCGGCGCGGTGCCCTCGCTGCGTTACGTCGACGATCGTGTCGAACTGGCCGGCGGTCTCTCGCTCAACGTGTTCGATGGGTTCGTCGACATCACCGGGATGAGCCTCGCACAGCCCTTCAGCGCGGCGCCGATACTCACGGGCAACATTTCGCTGCGTAAGCTCGATCTCGCGCTGATGACCTCCGTTTTTGACTTCGGCAGCATCACCGGCCGCCTCGACGGCGGGATCGACGACCTGCGTCTGGTCGGCTGGAAGCCTGCGGCGTTCAAGGCCCACCTGCTGGCGGACAGCGGTGGCCGGATCAGCCAGAAAGCGGTGAACAACCTCACCTCGGTCGGTGGGGGCGGCATCGCCGGCGGCCTTCAGGGCACGGTGCTGAAGATCTTCAAGACCTTCGGCTACAAACGGATCGGCCTGTCCTGCACGCTTAAGGGCGACCTCTGTTCCATGGGCGGGCTGGGCGCGGCGAAGGATGGCTACACTATTGTCGAAGGCAGCGGATTGCCGCGGCTGACGGTCGTCGGGCATCAGCGCGAGGTCGACTGGCCGACGCTGGTCCGTCGTCTCGAAGCCGCCACGCAGGGCGACGGCCCGACCATTCATTAGGAAACGGAGGAAAGGAACGATGCGCAAGCCTTTGATCGTCGTGATGCTGGCGGCCGCCGTGGCCCTCGTCGGCTGCGTCACCATCAATGTCTACTTCCCCGAGGCCGCCGCCCAGAAGGCGGCCGATCAGTTCATCGGCACGGTCCTCGATGACAGCGGCGTCGCCAAGCCGTCCGGCGAATCGGACAAGCCGAAGCCGGTGCCCGGTAAGCAGCCGTCCGCGTCGCTGCTCGATCTGGTCATCCCGGCGGCGCAGGCGGCGGAATCGCCGGATATCCAGGTGCGCACCCCGGAGACCGATGCCATCCGTCAACGCATGACCAGTCGTTTCAGCGGGCAGCTCAAGGGCCTGTTCGACAGCGGCGCGGTCGGCTTCACCGCCGACGGCCTGGTCGCCGTGCGCGACGCCGGTGCGTTGCCTCTGGATCAGCGTTCGCAGGCCAATGGCATCGTCGGGCAGGAGAACAACGACCGCGATGCGCTGTATGCCGCAGTGGCCCGCGCCAACGGTCATCCGGAGTGGGAGCCGCAGATCCGCAAGGCGTTCGCCGATGGCTGGGTCCAGCGCGCGCCGCCGGGCTGGTATTATCGGGACGCCTCCGGCGCCTGGAAGCGCAAGTAGGCTTCCGCCAGGGCCGCCCGCCGCGCAGGCGCGGGCTTCCTCCCAGCCAGCCCGGACCGTCGTCGTCCGGGCTTTACGTTTTGAGCGCATGACCGAATTCGAAGCCACCATCACCGGCCTCGGCCACGACGGCCGGGGCGTCGCCCGCATCGACGGCAAGGCCACCTTTGTCTCCGGCGCGCTGCCGGGCGAGCGGGTGCTGCTCAAGTACTACAAGCGTCATCGTCATTACGACGACGCCGAAATCGTCAGCGTGCTCGATGCCTCGCCCGATCGCGTCGAGCCGAAGTGCCGGCACTTCAGTCAGTGCAGCGGCTGCTCATTGCAGCATATGGATTCCGCCGCGCAGATCGCCGCGAAGCAGCAGGTGCTGGCCGACAACTTCGAACGTATCGGCAAGGTCACGCCCGGGTCGTGGCTGCCCCCGTTGACGGACCAGCCATGGGGCTACCGCCGCAAGGGGCGGTTCTCGGTGCGTTACGTGGCCAAGAAGGAGCGCGTGCTGGTCGGCTTCCGCGATGAGGCCAATCCGCGCTTCGTCGCTGAGATCGAGCACTGCGAGGTGCTTCATCCTGCCCTGGGGCCGAAGGTCGGGTTGCTCGCCGAGCTGGTCGGCGGTCTGGCCGCGGCGCGGGACATCCCGCAGATCGAGTTCGCCGCGGGCGACGACATGATCGCTCTGGTGTTCCGGCACATGGCGGCGTTGAGCGACGCGGACCGCGATGCGCTCATCGCCTTCGGCAAGGCGCATGGCTTCGCGATTTATCTTCAGCCCGGCAATCACAGCAGCGTCCATCCGATCTGGCCGGAGTCGCCGCGGCTCGCGTTCGCGGTGCCGGCCGACGACGTCGAGCTGGAGTTCCAGCCGCTGGATTTCGTCCAGGTCAACGCGGGGATGAACCAGCGCATGCTCGCGCGCTCGCTGGAGCTGCTGGACCTCAGACCCACGGACCGTGTGCTGGACCTGTTCTGCGGCCTCGGCAACTTCACCTTGCCCATCGCGCGCCATGCGGGCGAGGTGGTCGGCGTGGAAGGGGAGCATGGGCTGGTCGAGCGCGCCGCGGCCAACGCCGCGCGCAACGGCCTTTCCAACGCATCGTTCCGTGTCGGCAATCTGTTCGATGATCAGCGCAACGAGCCGTGGGCCACCCAGCGCTGGGACAAGCTATTGCTGGATCCGCCGCGTGCCGGCGCGGACAAGGTGCTCGAGTACCTCCCACGCAAGGGCACCGACCGCGTGGTCTACGTGTCGTGTCACCCGGCCTCGCTGGCGCGTGACGCGGGCATTCTCGTCGGCAAGGGCTTCCGCCTCGTGTCGGCGGGCGTGATGGACATGTTCCCGCACACGGCGCACGTCGAATCCATCGCGCTGTTCGAGCGCCGCTGAGTACCGGAGACCCATGGGTATCGAGATCGAACGCAAATTCCTCCTCGCCGGCGACGGCTGGCGCCCGCTGGTCGAGCGCAGCGAGCGCATGGCGCAGGGGTATCTGGTCAGCGGTGCCGCCGTGGCCTCGGGCCAGGCGAAATCGTCGGTCCGGCTTCGGGTCTCCGGCGAGCAGGCGTGGCTCAACATCAAGTCGGCCACGCTAGGCATCGAGCGTCAGGAATACGAGTACGCCGTGCCCCTCGCCGATGCCCGCCAGATGCTGGACGACCTTGCCGACGGGCGGGTGGAAAAGATTCGTCACCATGTCATGCTCGACGGCGCACACTTCGAGATCGACGAATTCCTGGGCGATAACGCCGGGCTGATCGTCGCCGAGGTGGAACTGCCATCGGCGGACGCCGCTTACCCGACACCCGACTGGCTGGGTGCCGAAGTCAGCCACGCGGTCCGCTATTACAACGTCAACCTGATCGACCATCCTTTCAAGGCGTGGTCGGCCGCGGAACGGGAAGGGAAGGAGGACGCAGCATGTTGATCGTCGGCCTGGCCGGCACGCAGCTCGAGGCGCACGAGCATGCCTTGCTCACGGCGCCCGGCGTGTCCGGGGTCATTCTCTTCTCACGCAACTTCGTATCGCGGGAGCAGGTCAGCGCGCTCATCGAGAGCATTCGTGATGTGGCGGGTGAGGACGTCCTGGTCTGCGTGGATCAGGAGGGCGGCCGCGTTCAGCGGTTCCGTGAGGGCTTCACACGTCTGCCGCCGCTGGCTGCCATCGGCCGGTTGTACGACACCGATCCGGGTGCGGCGATCGATCGTGCGGAAGAACACGCCTGGATCATGGCCAGCGAAATGCGCGCCATCGGCGTGGATTTCAGCTTCGCACCGGTTGCCGATCTCGATCGTGGCAGCGCGGCTATCGGCAATCGCGCGCTGCATGCCGACCCCGTCGTTGCGGCCGATCTTGTCCAGGCCTACGTGCGTGGCATGCATCTTGGTGGCATGGCCGCCGTACTCAAGCATTTCCCCGGACATGGCTCGGTCGCGGAAGACACGCACCTGTCGTCCGCGATCGATCCGCGCAGCAAGCACGAGATCCTCAGCACCGACCTGCTGCCCTTCGTCGCGGGCATCGAGGCACGTGCCGAGGCCGTCATGGCCGCGCATGTCGTATATACGGCCGTGGACGACCAGCCGGCCGGCTACTCGCATGTGTGGATCGACGAGATCCTGCGCGGCGAGCTCGGCTTCCGCGGTTGCGTGATCGGCGACGACATCAGCATGGCCGCGGCCGGCAGCGTCGGCGGTGTCGCCGCACGCGTCAGCGCCAACCTCGATGCGGGCTGCGATCTCGTGCTCGCCTGTTTTCCCGACGTCGTTCCCGAGGCGATCGCGGCGGTCAAGGGCCGCCGTCCGTCGCCGGTCGAGCGTATCGCCCCGCTGCGCGGCGCGATCGGCTCGACCTGGGAAGGCCTCGTCGACAATCCCCAGCGCGAACGATTCATCGCGCGCGTGACCGCCCTGGAGCCCTGATTCCACCATGACCGCCCAAGCTTCGCTCGAGTACGCGCTCGCGCACTCCGATATCCTGTTCACCCGCGAACAGCTCGACACTGAAATCGCCCGCCTGGGCCGCGAGATCGATACCGCTCTCGACGGTGAAGTGCCGGTCTTCCTCACCGTCATGCACGGCGCGCTGGTGTTCGCCGGCCAGCTCGCCCTGGCGATCCGCACCGACCTCGAATTCGACTACGTGCATGCCACCCGCTATCGCGGCGAGACCAGCGGCAGCGATCTGCACTGGCTGCGCCGTCCGGAAGTCCCGCTGCGTGACCGCACGGTGGTCCTCGTCGACGATATCCTCGACGAAGGCCATACCCTCAAGGCGGTCCGCGACGCCTGCCTCGCGATGGGCGCGAAGAAGGTCCTGCTCGCCGTGCTCTGCACCAAACAGCACGACCGTCGCGCGCACGGGATCGAAGCCGACTTCAACGGCGTCGACCTGCCGGACCGTTACGTCTTTGGTTACGGCATGGATTATCACGAGCAGGCCCGCAACCTGCCGGCCATCCACGCGTTGAAGGACTGACCCGATGACCATCGATCTCGCCGTCATCGGCGGCAGCGGCCTGTACCAGTTCGAAGGCCTCGAGAACACGCAGCGTCACAGCGTGGAGACGCCCTTCGGGCCCGCCTCCGGCGATGTCGTCACCGGCGATTTCCGCGGGAAGCGTCTGGCCTTCCTCGCACGGCATGGCGAAAGCCACACGGTGCCGCCGCATCGGGTGAATTACCGCGCCAATCTCTGGGCACTGCATGCGCTGGGCGCTCGCCGGGTGGTCGCGGTGAATGCGGTCGGCGGCATCCGCGACGACATGGGCCCGCGTGCGCTGGTCGTGCCCGATCAGATCATCGACTACACGCACGGTCGGTACACCAGTTTCAATGATGTGGACGGAGCCGAAGTCCGCCATATCGACTTCAGCGCGCCTTACACGGAGAGCCTGCGCCAGGCGATCCTGTCGGCGGCGCGTGCCGAGGGCCTGGCGATCATCGACGGTGGCTGCCACGGGGTGACCCAGGGGCCGCGTCTGGAAACGCGTGCCGAAATCGCCCGTATGAAGCGTGACGGCTGCGATCTGGTAGGCATGACGGGTATGCCTGAGGCGGCCCTGGCACGCGAGCTCGATCTCGAATTCGCCTGTCTGGCGCTGGTGGCCAACTTCGCGGCCGGGGCCGGTGATGAGGCGGAAATCAGCATCGAGGAGATCTTCGCCCACCTCGCGGCGGCCACGGCCAATGTGGCGCCGATCCTCGGCCGGTTGCTGTCGGGGGCCTGACCCCGAAAAAATCCCAGTTGCGCTTTGCGCCGAAACTTGATGATACTTGCCACCGCCGCGGGGGCAGGCATCAGGGGATCCATGGGGAACGCCTCGCCATATCCGGGCGCTTCCAATTCCATGTATGAGGTCTCCGCAATGCGTTTCGGTACCGTCAAGTGGTTTAACGACGCCAAGGGTTTCGGTTTCATCGCGCCCGAGGACGGTGGGGAGGACGTATTCGTCCACTTCTCCGCTATCAACTCCAAGGGCTTTCGCAGCCTGCAGGAAGGCCAGCGCGTGAAATTCGAAGTCACCACGGGCCCGAAGGGCGCGCAGGCTTCGGGCGTCGAAATCGCGGCTTGATTGTCACGGTCTGGTGTCTTGAAAACCCCGCGCCCTGGCGCGGGGTTTTTTTCGATGGGTCGGTGGGCTTTACGGAGCCGAAGAGCCGCTCCCCGAAGCCGAAACGGCGTGTACCTTCCGCGCGAAGGCATCGCGCATGCACGACGACGCGGGCACATCGCGTGCGACGCATGGGAGACGACTGACTCCCGCGGATTGTGGAAGCGCGCATCGACGCGGCGATAGTGGTCGCAATCTATCGGCATGAAAGATTCCTGCCGTGGTGCATCGCTCATCGAATCGCTCGTTGCGTTGGCCGTGTTCGCCATCGGCAGCGCGGCGACAGGCACGTGGTTCAGCACCTCCATCGAAGCTGACGCGAAGGCATCACGACTCATGGCGGCGGTGTCGGCGATTGCCGACTTGCGCGAGCGCATGCATGCGAACCCCGCCGGAGTGGCGTCAGGTCATTACCACGGCGTAACGGCTCGTCGCTCGCCTGGCTGCGGGAACGGCTGTGCGCCGGCGGAACTTGCCATGGACGATCTGGACCGATTCGACCGGACGTTGCACGAGCAACTGGGTCCGCCTGCGCGGCACATGCTGCATTGCATGGATCGATCGGTGTGCGTCGTGCGCATCTCATGGGACGGCCGCCCTCTCGTCGCGATGTCGTTCAAGCCATGAAGCATCGTGGTTCCAGTCTCGTGGAGCTTCTCTGCTCTCTGGCGGTCGCCGGTATCGTCGCGGGTGTGGTGGCGGTCTCACTCGGATCGGCCGGTCTGGCGTCGCGTCGGCATCTTCGCTCGATGGAGCGGAGCGATGCGGCTCGCCAGGCATTGGCCGTCCTCACGGACGACCTTGCCGAATCGAAGGCCTGGGGCGTCTGTACCGATGCGCGCGATTGCCCCCTCATTCCGGCGGGCAGACCTTACCGTTCCTACGTCGTGCACACCGATGCGGCCGACTGGCTCGTCGGCAAAGGCCTGCGACGGTGTGTCGAAGCCTGCGATGCGTTGGTCGATGAGATCGTCGGTCTCGATGTGCTCGCGGACGTACCCGATGAGAGCGGTCGGGTGCGACGCGTTCGCTTCCTGCAGTGGCATGGGAACGCGGCGCGGCTGCTCGAGGTATCGATCCGGTTCGCCGATGGCACGCGCTTCTCTCGCGTGGTGGCAAAGCGATGAGTGCCTGCCGCGGTTCGATACTCGTCTTCGTCCTTGTCATGCTGGCGGCGATGAGTGTGCTCGGCGCGACCCTGTCGCGGCACGCCGCCTGGCGGCGGTTGGCCACGGCGGAATACCACGACAGTCTCTGTGGCCCGCGGCCGCAACCGGCTGGCTGGCAGGATGGCGTCGCCCCATGCGAACATCGGACGAGGCGCGAAAAACGCGCGGCTGAAGACTGAGGGAATTCATGGATCGCAGGCGATTTCTCCAGGGGGCGACGGTCGCCTCCGGTGTGGCGTTGACCGCCAGGGGGTTGGCGGCGGACGCCAAAGCGCCATCGGTGACGGGCGGTGGCGTACTGCCTCGCGTGTGTTCCACCTGGGACTTCGGCGTGGCTGCCAATCAGGCGGCGTGGAAGGTGCTGGCCGGTGGTGGCCGGGCGCTGGATGCGGTGGAGGCGGGGGCACGCGTGCCCGAAGCCGATATGCGCAACCACAGCGTCGGTCGTGCCGGTTACCCGGATCGCGATGGTAAGGTCACGCTCGATGCCAGCATCATGGACGAGAAGGGTAACTGTGGCGCGGTCGCGGCCATCGAGCACATTGCGCACCCGATATCGGTCGCGCGACGGGTCATGGAGCGGACGCCCCACGTGTTGCTGGTCGGCGACGGCGCGTTGCAGTTCGCCCTCGAGCAGGGTTTTCCGCGCGAGGAGCTGCTGACCCCGGAATCGGACAAGGCCTGGCACGAGTGGCTCAAATCCGCGAAATACAAGCCGGTCGCCAACAGCGAAGTCAGGAGCTACAACGCCGGTCCGGGGGGCACGCCGGGCGACGCGACCAACCACGACACGATCGGCATGCTCGCCATCGACGCGAAGGGCAACCTGTCCGGTGCGTGCACCACGAGCGGCATGGCCTGGAAACTCCACGGTCGTGTCGGCGACAGCCCGATCATCGGCGCGGGACTCTATGTCGACAACGAGGTCGGCGGTGCCACATCGACCGGCGTCGGTGAGGAAGTGATTCGCAATGTCGGCAGCTTCCTCGTCGTCGAGCTGATGCGGCAGGGACGTTCGCCGGAAGATGCCTGCCGCGAGGCGGTCGAACGTATCCTCAGGCGCAAGCCGGAAGCGAAAGATCTCCAGGTCGGCTTTCTTGCCCTGGACAAGAAGGGCAATGTCGGTGCGTGGTCGATCCAGAAAGGTTTTTCGTACGCCGTGTGCGATGCGACAAAGCAGGATGCGCTGATTCCCGGCAAGAGCACCTACTGATCATGGCCTTGCTGGAAGTCGCGGCCAACTCCGTGGCCTCGGCGTTCGCCGCGCAGGAAGGCGGGGCGGGTCGTGTCGAACTGTGCGCCAGCCTCGACGAGGGTGGAGTCACCCCCTCGCACGGGACGATCACCCTCGCTCGCGAAGGCCTGACGATTCCGCTGTATGTCCTCATTCGTCCTCGCGGGGGCGACTTTCTTTATGAGAACGTCGAGATCGAAGCGATGCTCGACGACATCGAGCACTGCCGCGATCTGGGTTGCGAGGGCGTCGTCGTCGGCGCGCTGACCGCCGACGGCGAGATCGACACCGAGGCGTGTGGGATGTTCATCCGCGCCGCGGGAACGATGGGTGTGACCTTCCATCGTGCGTTCGATCTGGTGCCCGACCGCAGCGCGGCCCTGGAAGTCCTGATCGACCTTGGCTTCGAGCGGGTGCTGACCTCGGGAGGTATGCCGAGTGCCGTGGCCGGAGCGGCATCGCTGGCGAGGCTCGTCGCCCAGGCAGGCGGGCGTATCGTCGTCATGCCCGGCGCCGGTGTCGAGCCAGGTAACGCGGCGGCACTGCGCGCGACCACGCGTGCGCGGGAGTTTCACGCCTCAGCCAAGCGGCGGCTTCCGTCGGGCATGCAGCTGCCAGTCGATGCACTCGGCATGGGCGCGGGTGAAACGCGCACGGACGTCGAGACCGTGCGCGCGATCGTCGCCGCGCTGGCGTGATGGCGGGAGAAGCGTCGACCCAGCTCGCGCGCTAGCCCTTCGACACGGGCGTCGTCAGCTTCAGACCCGTACCGACGAGCTGGATCTGACCGTCGGGCAGGGCGTCGGTGCCGCCACCGGCCGCGCGATCGTCATCGGCCCACGACACGCGGTCTTTCGGGCCCGGTACATAGGCCTGCCACGTGGCGTATTCGGCGTCGGGGCTCGTCCGTTCGGTCCGGTACACGATGGGCACGCGCGTTACGTAATAGGGATCGTTGGCATGCAGCCCGGTGGTCGGAATGTGGAACGTCCAGTGCCTGGCGGCGGTCACGGAGGGGCTCGCCAGCACTTTCCGCCAGGCCTTCATGTCAGCGTCGCTGGAAACGATATTGAGGTTGACCTGTTCCGCCTCGGCATCGACCACCTTGCCGTCGCGCCCGATGCGCAGCAGGACGTAGACCGTTCCTCCCACGTGACCGCGCGCTGCGACCTGGGGATAGGCGGGCGGATTGCGTTCGAGATAGGTGATCTGGTCCGTCGACGCGGCGTCGTAGTCACCGAAGGTGGCGCCCGAGATGCGCGCCGTGTAATCGCTGCTATCGGGCGTTTCATGTTTTGCGACGACGCGCAGCGACATGCGGGCTTTCGCCGTGACCGCCTGACCGTCACGCATGACCGGATCGAAGTGCCATTGCTGCGTCGCGTTGCTCACGAGGGCGGTGATATTGGCGGGAATTTTTTCCGCCTTATCCAGCTCGTAAGATTTCACGCTTCCATCGGGCGCGACGACGATCGTGCCGGTGAGCAGCATGCTGGCCTCGACCTGTTTGCGTACCGCGCCCGGGCCAGCGGCCAACGCCAGTCCCGTGATGGCAAGGGACGTCACACCAACGATAAAACGCTTCATGCGTATCACTCCGTGTCGGGATGTCGGCGGAGTATGCCATCTAAACCATGACAGGTAACAATCCGGCAGGGGTCACAGCGACGATGCGCCGACCGGGTTTTGCCGGCGTTTCGTGCAGGCCGGTCAACGTACCGAAGGCGGGCAGCATGGCCACCTCGCGATCGAAGACGAAGGCGGGCAAGCGGTGTTTACGCCAGCCGTCGCGGACGACGACGCCCGGGTGCACGTGTCCCGATAACGTATAGCCATCGCCGTGTGGCTCCGGATGATGCGCGAGCACGAACGGTGGTACCAGGAGCCGGTCGGGTCGTACGTCGATACCGAGCAGGCGCACGTCGAAGTGACGGTCGTGATTGCCGGCGACCAGAATGATGGCGATATCCGCATGCGCCTGTCGCCACTGACGCACACGCTCCACCCAGACACTGCGCTCCGTGGCCGCGCCATGCACCAGATCGCCGAGCACCACGATGGTCGCGGGAGCGAACGCGGCGATCAGGGCGTCGAGTCGTGCCAGATCGTCGTCCGTGTCGCCGCTGGGTACGGCGATGCCGGCGCGACGGAACACGGCGCCCTTACCGAAATGCACGTCCGACACGAGCAGCATGCGTTGCGCGTGCCAGTAGATGGCGCGTTCGCTGTGCAGGGTGAGGCGTTCACCGGCAACCTCGATCTCGTGCGTCGTCATCGGTCGGCTCCCGCTTCGAGCGTCGCCAGCATACGTTCGACCCGGCTTTTCCAGTCGTCCGCCGCGATGCCTCCACGAAGCCGCTCGACCCACAGCGGGAAGGCCAGCGGCGTGAGCCGCTTCGGTTCGTTCCACAGCAGGCGTGACCGCGCGACGCGGACGAGGCAGTGGCGCAGACGCGTGTAGTCGAGCTGCTGGTCCAGCACCTCGCGTTCCGCCTGCCAGAGCAGCGGGTGCTCCGGATCGTGGCGACGGAGCACGTCGTAAAGCAGTCCACTGGAAGCCTGTAGCTGACGCATCGTCTTGTTGTGCGCCGGATAACCGTTGAACACCAGGCCCGCCACACGTGCGATCTCGCGGAACTGTCGTTTCGCCAGCTCGGAAAGATTGACGCTCGATCGAATGTCGTCGCGAAGTCCCGCAGGATGCAGCAGCATGCGCATTGTTTCCGCATCGATGGCGGGCATGCGCGCGGCGGTGATCGTGAGCCCGTAGTCATTGACGGCATAGCCATAATCGCCGGGCTGAATACGCGCGAGCCTGAGTGCGATCACCGCCGCGAGGCCTTCATGCGCGAGGCGCCCTGCGAACGGATACACGAACAGATAGTCGCCTTCGCGCGTACGCATACTTTCGCAGAGCGTCTCATGGAGGTCGGGCACGCTCGAATGCTGGCGCTGGATGGAGAGCAGGGGAATCAGCGCGCGCATTTCGGCTTCCCGGCCTTGCCCCGCCAGGGTGCGTCGCAGTTCGTCCGAAAGCTCGCCCGATAGCGGCAGCCGTCCACCCATCCAGCGGGGAACGCCGCCGCGACGGTTCGGTGCGGCACGTACGTAGGCCGTCATGTCGCGGACGCGAACCAGCTCGAGGTGGCGTCCGGCAAACAGGAAGCGGTCGCCGGGACGCAGTCGCGACAGAAAACTTTCCTCCACCGTGCCAAGCCGCGCGCCTTTCATGTAGCGCACGGCGAGGCTGCCGTCGGAGGTGATCGTGCCGATCGACAGGCGGTGCATGCGTGCGATGCGGCCGCTCTCCACGTGAAAGCGACCGTCGGTTGTCGCGAGCTTCTGGTACTCGGGATAGCTTGCGAGTGCCGAGCCGCCGGTGCGCAGGTAAGCGAGCACGGCGTCGAAGCGTTCGCGTGGCAGGGAGGCATACGCCAGCGATGAGGTGATTTCCGCATACGCGTCGTCCGCCGTGAATCCGCCACCGAGTGCCATCGTCAGCAGATGCTGCGCGAGCACGTCGAGGCAGCCGCGCATCGGGTGACGCGGTTCGAGGTGGCCCTCGTCGAGCGCGCGTCGTGCCGCGGCGATTTCAGCCAGTTCAAGCAGATGGGTGGGGACGCAGAGGATCTTCGACGGCACGCCGGGACGGTGGCCGCTGCGACCGGCACGTTGCAACAACCGCGCGACGCTCTTCGGGCTGCCGATCTGGATGACGCGCTCCACGCTGGAGAAATCCACGCCGAGGTCGAGGCTCGAGGTGGCGACGACACAGCGCAGCGCGCCGATGCGCAGTTTCTCTTCGGTGGCCAGACGCAGCTTCGGATCGATCGAGCCGTGATGCAGGGCCAGCGTCTCGGGGGCTTCCGGCCAGACGGAGGCGAGCGCCTCGTGCCAGAGCTCGGCCTGAGAGCGGGTATTGGCGAAAACGAGGCTCGTGCGCGCGTCGAGCACCGCCTTGAGTACACGCGGAAGCTGCGACAAACCGAGATGGCCTGCCCAGGGAAACCGTTCGCCGCCTTCGGGCAGCGCGGTCTCGATCGACGTCTTCTTCCGGCCACCGCCACCGATCATGACGCCGTTGCCCTCGCCGTTGCCGACCAGCGCGCCCAGGGCTTCATCGAGATTGCCGAGCGTGGCCGAGAGGCCCCAGGTGCGCAGATCGGGAAGCCAGTGGCGCAGGCGGGTCAGGCCGAGCTGGAGCAGGGTGCCGCGTTTGTTGCCGAGCAACTCATGCCATTCGTCGACGACGATGCCGCGCAGCGTGGCGAAGCGTTCGCGCGCGTCGGGATAGCTCAGTAACAGTGCCAGGCTCTCGGGTGTCGTCACCAGCAACTCGCAGGCGCCACGCCGCAGACGGGCGCGCTCGGCGCTGCCACTGTCGCCGGTGCGGCGAAGTACGCGCCAGGGCAACTCCATCGCCTCGACGGCCGCCGTGAGGTGCTGGGTGGTGTCGGTGGCCAGCGATCGCAGTGGCGTGATCCACAGCAACTGCAGACCGGTTCGTGGCCGGAGCAAGCCGTCGATCAGAGGGCCACCCGCCGCGGCCAGCGTCTTGCCGGTGCCGGTGGGTGCATGCACGAGCCCACTGCGGCCCTCCGCCCAGGCGCGCCACGCGGCGCGCTGGAACGGGGCCGGTCGCCGCTCCTGCGCGGCGAACCAGGCGACGAGGCGAGCCTCAGCCCGACGCCAGGCGGCGGAGGTCGTCGAGTTTGTCGGCATCGCGTATCGCGAGGTCGGTGCGCCAGCGGAGGATGCGCGGGAAACGCACCGCGACGCCGGCTTTGTGGCGGCCGGAGGCCTGGATCGCCTCGAAAGCGAGTTCGAAGACGTGGGTGGGCTCGACCGAACGCACGGGGCCGAAGCGGTCGATGGTGTGAGCGCGTATCCAGCGGTCCAGCTTGCCGATTTCGCTGTCGTCGAGGCCGGAATAGGCCTTGGCCACAGGTACCAGCGTCTCTCCGTCCCAGACGCCGAACGTGTAATCGGTGAACAGGCCCGAGCGCCGACCGTGGCCCGGCTGCGCGTACAGCAGGACGGCATCGACGGTGTACGGGTCCACCTTCCACTTCCACCAGTCGCCGCGCTTGCGTCCGACGCGGTAAGGAGAGTCGGTGCGTTTCAGCATGAGGCCTTCGGTGCGGCGTTCGCGTGACTCCGCGCGCACCTCGGCCAGCGATGCCCAGTCCGGCGCGGACACCGCGGGCGACACGGTCAGCGTCGGACCCCGTCCCTCCAGGAGGCTCGTGAGAAGTGCACGGCGCTCGGCCAGCGGGTGTTCGCGCAGATCCTTCCCACCGAGTTCGAGCAGGTCGTACGCCATCAGGCGCACGGGTGTATCGGCCAGCAGCTTCGGGCCGGGCTTCAGTTTGCCGATGCGCTTCTGCAAGGCGGCGAAGAGCAGGGGATGCGCCTCGTCCGGTAGCCACGCCAGGATTTCGCCGTCGATCACGCAGCCGTCAGGCAAGTCGGCGGCGGCCTGTTCGAGTTCCGGGAAGCGGCCATCCATGCGTTCTTCGCCACGGGACCAGATAAGTGCGCCATCGGCACGACGCATCAGCTGAGCGCGGATGCCGTCCCATTTCCATTCCGCCAGCCACTGGTGGATGTCGCCGAGGTTCTCCACACCCTGTTCCAGCGGTGAGGCAAGGAAAAACGGGTACGGACGTTCGCCCGCATGTTCGTCATCGCGTTCCGGACCGGCCAGTGCGCGAAAGGCCTCCGCCCCCGGCTTCCAGGTGCCGCTCAGGCGGTGGGCGATGAGATCGGTGGCAAGGTTGGACCACTGTGCCAGAGCCTGTACTACGAGCCGCTGCGACACGCCGACGCGAAGCGAGCCCGTCAGGAGCTTGTTGACGAGGAAGATCTGTTCCCTCGGCGTGGATCGCCACCATTCGCGGAGCAGGGCGATTCGCTCGCCCGGTTCGAGTTTGCCGATGGAGGGAAGACGCGCTTCCATCCATACGTGCAATGGCGTGTCTTCGCCGTCGTCGTCGATCGCCGGCAACATCAGCGCGATCGTTTCGGCGAGGTCGCCGACGTGCTGGTAACTATCGTCGATGAGCCAGTCGGCGTAGCCCGTTTCCTCGGCGAGCGCGGTGCGCAGCTCGGTCGAGCTGGCGGTGCGTCTGAGCTTGCCGCCGCCGAGGACATAGACGGCCCACGCCGCATCTTCAGCGGGCGCCACCGCGAAGTACGCCGCCATCGCGTCGCGCTTCGCCGACGTCGACGCGGTGCGGTCCAGCGCTTCGAAAAGCTGGGCGAAGCGGCGCATCAGTCGCCTTCCTCGCTGCTGCGTTCGTCCGGCATGGCGCCACCCAGTGACCGCAGCGGTCGCGCATCGTGACCCGTTTCGCGGAGATGGCGGATCAGTGCTTCCCCGTCGCCGTGGGTGACGTAGATGCGCTTCGCGCCGCAGTCGTCGACACTGCGGATCAGGCCCGACCAGTCGGCATGGTCGGAGACGATGAAGCCGCGGTCGTATCCGCGTCGGCGCCGCGCGCCACGTACCTGCATCCAGCCCGACGCGAAGCCGGTGGACGCCTTGGAAAACCGCTTCATCCATGGCGAGCCGGCGGCCGACGGGGGCGCCATCACGAGTTCGCCCGCGAAGTCGCGCCCCTTTGCCGAATCGCTTACCGGCACCGTGGGCAGCATGTGGACACCGGCTTCGCGGTACGCCTCGACGAGGCGGACCATGGCGCCGTGCAGATGCACGGTACGGTCGGTGCGCGTGGCCAGTTCGGCAAGGATGCGCTGAGCTTTTCCCAACGCGTAAGAGAACAGCACGGCAGGTACGCCGCGCGCGGCGCATTCGTCGAGCCATGCAAGGATCTCCTCGACGACGCCCGACATGGGTGGCCAGCGATAGATCGGCAGACCGAACGTGGATTCGGTGACGAAGATGTCGCACGGCACGGGCTCGAAGGGCGCGCAGGTCGGGTCCGGATCTCGCTTGTAATCGCCTGAAACCACCGCGACGAGGCCGCGGCCTTCGATGCGAATTTGCGCGGCGCCAAGCACGTGCCCGGAGGGATGCAGCGACAGCACGGTTTCACCCAGTGTGAATCGCTCGCCATAGGCGAACTCGCGGATGTCCGATGCGGCGCCCAGACGCTCGCGCATGAGGCCGCCGCCGGCCCGGGCGACATGATAGAGACCGCTGCCCGATCTCGCATGATCGCCATGGGCGTGCGTCACCACGGCCCGCGGTACCGGTTGCATCGGATCGATGTAGAAGTCCCCCGCCGGGCAGTAAAGGCCTTCAGGTCGGGGTAGCAGAAGGTCGCTATCCATGAGGCGACGTTAGGCAGACCGGCGTCAACGCGGTGTGCGGATGACGGCAAGAGCTCCAATCTGAGCTGATGACCTCAGGCCACGAACTGCAGCCTGGCCAGCTCGGCGTAAAGCCCGCCCTCACGCAGCAGCGACTCATGCGTTCCCTGCGCCACGATCCGCCCACCATCCATGACCACGATGCGGTCCGCACGCTGCACGGTCGCCAGCCGATGCGCGATTACCAGGGTGGTCCGGCCCTTCTCCAGTCGCTCCAGGGCGTGCTGGATCGCCGCCTCCGATTGCGCATCGAGCGCGGAGGTCGCCTCGTCGAGCAGCAGCAGCGGCGCATCGCGCAGGATCGCGCGCGCGATGGCGATACGCTGTTTCTGCCCGCCCGACAGGCGGACGCCACGCTCGCCCAGCGCCGCTTCATAGCCTTCCGGCAAGGCGCTGATGAAGCCGTCGGCTTCCGCGAGACGTGCGGCTTCACGTACTTCGTCGTCCGTCGCGTTCTCGCGGCCGAAGCGAATGTTGTCGGCGGCGCTGCCGCCGAAGATCACGGTTTCCTGCGGCACCAGCGCAATCGCGCCGCGCAGCTCGGGAAGAGCGAGGGCACGCAGGTCGACGCCGTCGACGCGAACCGCGCCGGAGACCGGGTCGTGGAAGCGCAGCAGCAGGCTGAAGACCGTGCTTTTGCCCGCTCCCGAAGGGCCGACGAGCGCGACCGTTTCACCGGGCGAGATCTCCAGGTCGAAGTCGGACAGGGCAGCCACATCGGGGCGTGACGGGTAGCGGAACTGCACGCGGTCGAAGCGCAGGGCGCCCCTGACCGGGCGCGGCAAAGATTCCGGAGCGCCCGGCGTCGCGATGGTCGCTTTCTCGGCGAACAGTTCACCGATACGCTCCATGGCGCCAGCGGCGCGCAGCACGTCACCCCACACTTCCGAGAGACCCGCCACCGAGCCCGCCGCGAAGATCGCATAGAGGACGAACTGGCTGAGGATGCCCGGTTCCAGGGTGCCCGCGATGACGTCACGGGCACCGGCCCAGAGCACCAGCGTGATGGCGCCGAAGATCAATACGATCACCGCGGCTGTCAGCAGCGAACGCATGCCGATACGACGACGCGCGGTAGCCAGTGCGAGCGAGATGGCGTGCGCGTATCGACGGCTTTCCGTCGGTTCCCGCGCATAGGCTTTCACGGCCTGAGCCGCATTGAGCGTCTCGTTGGCGACGGCGGCGGCGTCGGCGATGCGGTCCTGGCTGGTGCGCGACAGCTTCTGCACCCGGCGGCCGAAAATCAGGATCGGCAGCATCACAGCCGGAATCACCAGCGCGGTGAGCCCCGCCAGCCGCGGGCTGGTCCAGGCCATTGCCGCCGCGGCACCGATGAGCATCACGGCGCTGCGCAGCGCGACGGAAATGCCCGAGCCGATCAGGGTCTGGACGACCTCGGTGTCGGTGCCGAGCCGGGATGTGAGCTCGCCCACGCGTGTGCTTTCGAAGAAGCCCACATCCAGCTGGATGACATGCTTGTACAGGGAGGTCCGCAGCTCGGCCAGCGAGCGTTCGCCCAGCAGGGCGATGCAGTAGTAACGCGCGGCCGTGGCGATGGCCAGCACGATGGCCACGCCGAAAAGCGCCAGGAAGGTGCCGTTGATGGTGGCCAGATTGGCCGCGAGGAAACCGCGGTCGATGATGTGCCGCACGGCCACGGGAAGGGTCAGCGATGCACCGGAGGAAATGGCGAGGAAGATCAGCCACCCGATGGCCAGGCCCCTGTGCGGCTTGATGAAGGGCCACAGATTGCGCAAGGCACCGATTTTGCGTGACTTCTCCCTGCGTTCGACGGTCATGCGCGGTGGCTTCCTTTAGTCATTCGCCAACGGATGGGGCCTGGCGGTGCAGTATTCAACGCTCGTCGCCTGCGTCGGCGCGTCGCGGCTGGATCTTGCCACGGGATACGTCGACGATGCGGGACGCGATCGCGTCGAGACGGTCGCGTGGCGCGCTCACCACCAGATCGGCGCCGTCGGCCACGAACCGCTCGCTCTCGATCAGGCCGTCCATGTCGCGGATACGCGCGGAGACCAGGGCGAGTTCGGAGAAGTCGCAGTGCAGGAGCAGCTGCCCCCGCAGCACGATGGGCGTGCGGGGTGCCAGGCGCAGGCATTCGGCGGCGCTGCCGCCATACGCGCGGGCGAGGCCACCCGCACCCAGTTTGATGCCGCCGTACCAACGGGTGACCAGGACGGCGACACGATCGCAACCCTGGCCATCGATGGCCGCGAGGATCGGCCGGCCGGCGGTGCCACCGGGCTCGCCATCGTCATTGAAGCGGTAGGCGTCGCCGATGCGGTAGGCCCAGCAGTTGTGCGTGGCGGCGGGGTCGCCCGCCTCGTCGAACCACGCGAGGGCTTCCGCGGGCGAGGAGATCGGGGACGCTTGGGCCAGGAAACGGCTCTTCCTGATGTCCTCTTCGTGCCGCCAGGGGGCTGCGAGGGTGTCCAGCGGTGTGCTCAAGGATTCAGATCGCGGAGGTCTTGGGGCAGGTCGTAGTGAGGATAACGGCGTCGGAAGTCGCGCAGCTGGCGGATTGCCTCGTCGCGCTGTCCCTGGTTGAGCAGCCGGCGAATGTCGCCGATGCGGTCGTCGGGCGGGAGATCGGTCTTCGGGCCCGGAGTGATCAGGCCCTCCGACGGGACAGCACCGCGATGGCTATCGCTGTCGCCGGATGCGCTGGCGGGCGCTGGTTCCGCGAGAGCCGACGGCGCGGGCGGTGCAGGCGGTGCAGGGGGCGCGGGCGGCGGCGCGGGCACCGGAGCCATGTCAGCCTCGGCAAGTGCCGGTGCCGGTGCCGGTGCCGGTGCCGGTGTCGCCACGGGAGCGGACGATACGACAGGCGCCTCGGTGGCGACGCGGGCACTGCGAACGGCGTGGTGAGGCGTCGGCGCGACCGTGCTCGCCTTCATCGACGGCCTGGCCGCTTCGGCGGTTGTCCCGTCGACGCCCGTATCCGTCCGGACGGCGGAAGCCTTCGCTTCTTCGGCCGTTTGCGCCGCGGCCGATGGCGCGGCAGGAGCGGCCTCGGGACGCACGGTCAGGGGCGCCGTGTCGCGCACCTGCCAGGCCACACCGACGGCCAGCAACAGCACCGCGGCGGAGCCAAACGCCACGGGCCACCGCGGCCGGCGCCGCACCGGCGTCGCACGCGTCGCCTGGGCGAAGACGGCCGCATCGAGCGACGTGTCGGGTTCGACTTTCGGCAGGCGCGCGTAGAGTGCCCTGAGCTCCTGCTCGTCGGGCAGATCGTCGTCGCTGGGTGGAGGCGTGTTCGGATTCATGTCATTCGGCTACGAGTTCGCGGATGCGGGCCATGGCGTAGCGAAGTCGCGACTTGGCGGTTTCGCGTCCCACACCGGTGATGGTGGCGATCTCCTCCAGGGAAAGTTCGTTCTCCATGCGCAGCACGAACGCCGTGCGCTGCTCGTCGGGCAGGCTTTCGACCGCGCGCTGCATACGCCGGCGCAGTTCGAAATCGGACAGGGCATGCTCGGGTTGCTCGCGTTCGGGCGCGGCCTGCGCGGCGAACACCGCCTCGGTTTCCCGTTCGCCCGCCTGCGGTCGCTGGCGGCGGAAACTGTCGATCGCCAGGTTGTGCGCGATCTGCAAAAGCCAGGTGCTGAATTTCGCGTCGGGGCGGTAGCGGTCGCGCGCCACGATGACGCGGCTCCAGGTTTCCTGAAAAAGCTCGTCCGCCAGCGCGCGGTCTTTGACCGTCTTCAGCAGGAAGCGATACAGCGGGCCCTTGTGCCGGCTGTACAGCTCCCTGAACGCGGCCGCGTTCCCACCTGTCCAGGCGAGCATCAGTCCGCCATCGTCGGTCAGGGGAGCGTCCATGGCCGGGAAGGTTACGGCATTGCCACCGGCTCCGTCTGCATCCCACCCGCCAGTTCGGCAAGCCGCGCCATTTCCGCGCGATACCCGCCCTTGTCCGCGCCCAGCGACGCACGCGCCAGCGCCGCCACCTTCGAATAATCGAAGCCTTCCGCATACTTCCCGCCACGCAGGTTCTCGGCAAACGCGGCCACCGCGGCGGCGAACCGAATCCGCTCGCTCGGCGCCGCCGACACCGTCGGAAAAAGCGGCTGCTCGATCAACCGACTCGCACCGCCTTCGGGCGACTTGTAGCGCATCCGCAGCAAGGCGAGCTCGCTCCCCGCCGAGGCCGTCGGCGTGTCGCCGTAACGCAGCGGATCCATCCGGGCACCCTTCGCACCCTTCAACGTGATCTCGTAAAGGGCCGTGACATTCGCACCGGCACCGATCTCGCCGGCATCGACCGCGTCGTTGTTGAAATCCTCGCGAGCCAGCACACGCTTCTCGTAACCGATGAGGCGGTACTCGGCGACGACACCGGGGTTGAACTCGACCTGGATCTTCACGTCCTTCGCGATGGTAAGCAGCGTCGCCGACATCTCGTCGACCAGCACGCGGCGTCCCTCCTCGAGGCTGTCGATGTAGTGATGGCTGCCGTTGCCGGCATCGGCCAGTTCCACCGCCATTTCGTCGTTGTAGTTCCCTTCACCGAATCCCAGCGTCGTCAGCGCGACACCGCTTTTACGCTTGTCGGCGATACGATCCTCCAGCTCCTTCACGCCCACCGTACCGACGTTGAAATCACCGTCGGTGGCGAGGATCACACGGTTGACGCCGCCCTTGATGAAACCCTTCGCCGCCTGCGCGTAGGCAAGATCGATACCCGCGGCACCGTTCGTCGACCCACCCGCGCCGAGCGCATCGATCGCGGCGTTGATGGTCGCGTGCTGGTCGCCCGGTGTGGACCGCAAGGCGACGCACGTCGCGCCTGCGTAGGTCACCAGCGAGATGCGGTCCTGGGCACGCAGCTTCGGCACCACCTGTTTCAGCGAGGCCTTCAACAGCGGCAGCTTGTCTTCCTCGCTCATCGAACCCGACACGTCGACCAGGAACACGAGGTTGGCGGCCGGAATCTCGCTGGCCGGTACGGCGTAGCCCTGAATACCGACCAGCAGCAACTGACGATCGGCGTTCCAGGGTGACGGTGCGAACTCGGTGGTGACGCTGAACGGACGCGCACGCGTGGTGGGTGGCGTGTAGCCGTAATCGAAGTAGTTGATGAATTCCTCGGTACGCACGGCGTCGGCAGGCGGCAGGCGCCCTTCCTTCAGCATGTGCCGCACGTTCGTGTATGAGCCGGTATCGACATCGATGCTGAAGGTCGACACGGGATCGGTGGCGGCGAGATGCACGGGGTTGGCGTCGCGGTGTGCGTAATGGTCGCGGTCGATCGTCCCCGCGACCATCACACCTTGCGAGGGCGCAGCCCTGGCGGCCTCCAGCGAGGCGATCGGTGCCGCCGATACCAGCGCCCCGGCCTCCGGTAAAGGTGCTGGCGGAGCAGGCGGTGCCGGTGGCGGCGCGGGCACCGCGACAGGTGCCGCGGCGTATGTCGCGTGCATGGGCACGCTGTGTCGGAAGCGTGGCGGAAACGCCTGAGTGGAGCAGTCATTGCCCGTGTCGACTGGCTCCGGCAGGGATGCGCGTGAGCGTGGCGCCGCCGTTTGTGCGGACGACGCGGCGCTGCCGGCGGTGGCGACCAGGCCGGCCAACAGCAGGGGCAGAGTGATGCGTAGCGTATTCATCGTGCACGACCTCGTGGGGGACATGACGGTGAAACGCGGAAGCAAGGCAAACGGGGTTAAAGCAATGACGCGATCAGGCTCGCGAGCTTTCGTTACGTGACTCGACCGGCCCGCCGGCACGATTGCGACCGGCATGCTTGGCGCGGTACAGCGCACGGTCGGCGGCGTTGAGCAGGTCCAGCGGGCCGCTGTTGGCCGATGGCTGCGATGCCGCGACGCCGATCGTGATCGTCAGCACGCCGAACGGGCTCATCGGGTGGATGATCGCCTGCGCCTCGACGTGCGCGCGCAGGTCATCGGCGAGGGCCAGCGCCTCCTCGAGCCGTGTTCCCGGAGCGACCACGGCGAACTCCTCACCGCCGAAGCGTGCGATGAAGTCGCTGGGGCGCAGGCCACGTGCGGTCAGTGTCTCGGCGAGCGCGCGCAGGCAATCGTCGCCGGCGAGATGACCGTAGCGGTCGTTGTATTCCTTGAAGTAGTCCACGTCGATCATCAGGAGACCGATGGGCTCGCGCTGTCCCGGCCGATGCCATTCGCGCAGGAGGCGCTCGTCGAGCGCCCGGCGGTTGGCCAGTCCGGTGAGGGCGTCGATGAAGACCAGTCCCTGCAGTTCCTCGCGACTGCGCGACAGGCGGTATTCCTCTTCCACCAGATCCACCTGGGCGAGCGTGCCGCGCAGACCGATACCGATCACGGCGGCAATCGCGCCGGCGATGCCCAGCGAGGGATAGCCGGGAATGACCATCAGGCCGAAACCCAGCACACTCATCGCCAGAAAGGTCGGGCTGGCGCTCTGCACGAAGCGGACGAGATAGACGGGCGGATGCCAGTGGCGCTGCGGAAGCCGCACGCCGATGGCGACGAACAGCGCGAGAAAGGGGACATCCAGCAAGGCGTCCCATGGCGATGTACCGAAATCCGGATGTCCGCCGAGTGCGACGTAGTGGTTGTAGAAGTAGCCGGCGAACGCGTAGCTGACGAAGAAGAACATGACCGACCGGAAGAAGGCATGGTCGTCGGTACGGTCGGTGGCCAGAAAACGCAATGAAGCCGCGACGGCCAGGCACGCGTTCTCGAAGTCGAGCATGTACGCGACGTCGACGGCCTGCTGCGGGCCCATGGCCCCTTCGAGCGAAACGATCGAGAACGTACGTACGTAGAACAGCACGCCCAGCAGCGCGGCCAGTATCAGGTCGATCCCCATGGCCCAGTGTTTTCGCGCGGCCACCGGCGCGGAAGACACGGCGACCAGTACCGGCAGGACGTACAGGATGTAGAAGAACATGCTGTCGCCAGGGGCGGGATTCGAGTTGTCGAGTGCGTAGTTCTGCCGGGCGGACAGCGACATGCCGATGACCCACAGCGCAAGGCTGGCCAGAAGCAGCCACCAGCGCCGGTCGCGTGGCGGCCCCGAACGATGCCAGGCATGCACGACGCTGCCCATGGCCAGTGCGGCCACGGAGAAGAAGAAAACGTAGGACACGGCCATCCCGCGCGCGGGGAAAAGCGCGAGACCGGCTACGTGAGCCGCGACGATCAGCATCGCGGCGATGAGCGCTTTCATTGGCGTCCTTCCCCCCGACTGCAACGCAGTAGTCATATCGGCGGGAAGGGCGATAGGTTGAGGGCCATGACGCCATTGTTACGGCCGGTTAGCCAGAGCATGTGAAGATGCCGGTCCGCGCCCATGCCCGCGCGTCACGCGGCGCGGATCGCTCCCTTGGCGATGACCGGGCCCGTCGGCTGGCCGGTGGGCGAACCACCGACCGGTTCCACCGAGACGGCCAGCGCGGCTGTCGGGCCGAGGCGATCGAGGAGAGTCTTGTCCAGATGGAACCGCTTGGGATCGGTGGGCGGGAACACACCGACGGAGATCGGCTTGCCGCCTTCCGGAATGAGCCAGAGTTCGGTATTGCGATCGGCGGCGACCACGCTGGGGCTTGCCGGTACGACGAGCAGCTCGGAGCGGTCGATGTCCATCGTGGCGGTCCAGCCGGCGACACCGCTGTCGCCCGCGATCGTGGAGACCATGAGCGTCGTCGGGCCGCTGGGCGCCGTCACGACCGGTGGAGCGACCGGCGTGGTCGGCCGGGTGACGGTCAGCACGAGCAGGCAGGCGGCCACGGCGGTGGCGCCCAGACCCAGCCAGCGCCACAGCGCGACGTTGTCCCACATGCTGGCCTGCGGCAGCCGTACCGCGGGAGCGTCGAAACGAAGGCGGCGACGGATCGCGGCCCATACGTGCGGGGGCGGCGCCTCGTCGGCGATCTCCAGGGCGAGCGGCGTCAGATGCCGCTGCCACAGCGCCACCGCGGCGGCGGCCTCGGGGCTGGTCTCGACCTCCCGTGCCACGGCGGCGCGCGCATCCGCATCGAGCAGGCCGAGAACGTACTCGGCATACCGTAAGTTGTCCTTGTCCGCTTCGAAAGTACTGTTCATGGATTGAGGCATGCCCTGAGCTGCAGGAGACCGCGACGGATCCAGCTTTTCATGGTGCCCAGGGGCACCTTTGCACGTTCCGCCAGCTCGTTATACGTAGCGCCGCCGAAAAAGGCTTCACGGATCGAGCGACGCTGTTGTTGCTCGAGCTCGGACAGGCAGGCACGCAGGCGGCGGTACTCCTCATCGTTCTCCGCGTCGTGGGCGGGACCGGGTGTGTCGTCGATCATGGCGTCGAAGTCGACGTCGTGCTGCTGGCGCATGTCCGGGCGCTGTCGCAGGCGATCGATGGCCTTGTTGCGCGCCACGGTCATCAGCCAGGTGACGGCGCTGGCCAATGCCGGATCGAAGCTGCCGGCGCGCTTCCAGACGGTGACGAAGGCCTCCTGAAGGACCTCCTCGGCCTCGTCGCGATCGTTCATCACGCGCACGCACACGCCGAACAGGCGCGGCGACGTACGACGGTAGAGCTCGGCGAAGGCGCGTTCGTCCCCGGCCGCGGTGCGTTGCAGAAGTCGGTTCAGCTCGTCGCGCTCGGCGGGGCTGGTGGCGGGCATACGTCGGGTTCCTTGGTCGGACGGGGCCGGTCAGCGTTGCATCACGTTCTATAGCATGAACCGCATGCCCGGGGCATCGTGGCCAGGATCGTGCATCCGCTTGACGCCACCTTCCGTATAGAGTGGAGAACCCACGAGAGCAGCCACGACCATGTCCATCGATGCCGTCCAGAACGTCCCCCTGCCGCCTCGCAAGGCGGCGTGGCGTCGCTGGTTCGATACGTCCGTCGCCGATGCGTCCGATGAGGCCCGTGCCGACCGGATCGACTGGCTGCGCGCGTCGCCGTTCGTGGTCATGCATCTCGCCTGCCTTGGCGCGATCTGGACCGGGGTGTCGCCCATAGCGATCGGTGTCGCCGTCGCGCTGTATGCGTTGCGTATGTTCGCGCTTACCGCGTTCTACCACCGGTACTTCTCGCATCGTACGTTCCGGACGTCGCGTGCGGTGCAGTTCGTCTTCGCGGTCATCGGCGCGAGTTGCGTGCAGCGCGGTCCGCTGTGGTGGGCGGCGCACCACCGCCATCACCATAAGCATACCGATACCCCGCTGGACCCTCATTCGCCGCGCGTGCATGGCTTCCTGTGGAGTCATGCGGGCTGGTTTCTGACGCCGCGCGGCTTCCGGACGCAGATCGACCGCGTGCCCGACCTCGCCGTGTACCCGGAGCTGCGCTGGCTGGACCGTTTCGACACGGCCGTGCCGGTGCTGCTGGCCGT
The DNA here is from genome assembly GCF_900167995.1 of Luteibacter sp. 22Crub2.1. Lineage (NCBI taxonomy): Bacteria > Pseudomonadati > Pseudomonadota > Gammaproteobacteria > Lysobacterales > Rhodanobacteraceae > Luteibacter > Luteibacter sp. 22Crub2.1. Next base: position 100,290 of record NZ_FUYT01000007.1, on the reverse strand, counting down.
CGCCCTGTTCGGGCTGGGAAAGCTCCTGCACTACGTCGCTCCCGGCCTGGGCACGGACGGCTGGCAGATGCTGGTGTGGGGATTCTTCATCTCCACCACCGTGCTGTTTCACGCAACGGTCACGATCAACTCGCTGGCGCATCGCTACGGGCATCGGCGTTTCGAGACCCGTGACGACAGCCGCAACAACCTCTGGCTGGCGCTGATCACCTTTGGCGAGGGCTGGCACAACAATCATCACTTCTTCCCCGGCACCGTTCGTCAGGGCTTCCGCTGGTGGGAGATCGACATGACGTACTACGGCCTCGTCGCCATGTCGTGGCTGGGCCTGGTCCGTGACCTGAAGCCGATTCCCGCGTGGGTCGCGGCGAAGGCGAGGGGCTGACCATGCGCGTGGCCGTTGTGGGATCGGGTATCGCCGGACTGGCTTCCGCCTGGCTGCTGTCGCGACGTCATGAGGTCACGCTGTTCGAGGCCAACGATTATCCCGGCGGCCACACCCATACGCACCGGGTGAGCCAGGCGGGTCGCGAATACTCGGTCGATACCGGCTTCATCGTGCACAACCGGGCGCACTATCCGCTGCTGTCGGCTTTCTTCGACGAACTCGGTGTGGCGACCCGGCCGACGACGATGAGCTTCTCGGTCCGTAACGATGCCACCGGCCTCGAGTACAACGCGACCACGCTGGATACGTTGTTCTGCCAGCGGCGCAATCTGGTGTCGCCGCGTTTCCTCGGCATGCTCAGGGATCTGGCGCGGTTCTATCGCGAGGCGCCGCGCCTGCTCGATGTGCCTGGCGAGGGTCCCGCGCTGGGGGCGTACCTCGACGCCCATGGTTATGGCGAAGCCTTCCGTGACGAACACCTGGTGCCCATGGCCTGTGCGCTGTGGTCGTCGCCGTCGTCGTCGATCCTCGGCTTCCCGGCGAAGTACCTCGTCAAGTTCATGGCCAATCATCACATGCTCCGGCTGACCGACCGGCCGGAGTGGCGAGTGGTCGAAGGTGGTTCGCGTACCTACGTCGATGCGTTGCGTTCGCGCTGGGACGTGCGGGAGCGCCTCAATACGCCGGTGGTCGGTGTCCGTCGCCACGACGACGCGGTCGAGGTCGTGACGCACGCGGGTACGGAAGCGTTCGACGAACTCGTGCTGGCCTGCCACAGCGACCAGGCGCTGGCGCTGCTCGGCGACGCCGATGCGGTCGAACGATCCGTGCTCGGCGCCATGACGTATCAGGCCAACGACACCGTGCTGCACACGGATGCCTCACTGTTGCCGAGGTCGCGCAAGGCGTGGGCCGCCTGGAACGCCTTCGTCCCCGCGGAACCGGGTGCCGCGTGCACCGTCAGCTATTGCATGAACCTGCTGCAGGGCATCGACTCGCCCGATCCGTTCGTCGTCACGCTCAACCGGACCGGTGCGATCGACCCGGCGCGCATCCTGCGGCGCATGAGTTACCACCATCCGGTCTACACACACGCCTCGGTCGCCGCTCAGTCCCGCAAGGACGAGATCCAGGGCCAGCGTCGCACCTGGTTTGCCGGGGCTTACTGGGGCTGGGGCTTCCACGAGGACGGCATGCGCAGCGCGGTCGAACTCTCGCACGACTTCGAGCGCGTGGCGGCGTTACGTCGCGAGGCGATGGCATGACCGGCCGCTTCGCCAGCGCGATCTACGAAGGCGTGGTGACACACCATCGCCACGCGCCTCACGACCATGCATTCACCTACCGCATGGCGCAGGTGTACTTGGACCTCGACGAGGTCGATCGCGTCTTCGCCCGGCGCTGGTTGTGGTCGAACGGTCGGCGCAACCTCGCGGAGTTCCGTCGTTCCGACTATTTCGGCGATCCCGCCACACCGCTGGCCGATGCCGTACGCGATCGCGCCGCCGAGGTACTGGGTCGCCGCCCGGCGGGGCCGGTGCGTCTGCTGACCCATCTGCGGTACGCGGGTATCGCGTTCAATCCGGTGAGCTTTTACTACTGTTACGCGGCGGACGGGGTGACACTCGTGTGCGTGCTGGCGGAGATCACCAACACCCCCTGGCGCGAGCGGCACACCTACGTGCTGGCGGCGGATGCCGCCGGGGGGCACGCGATCGATGCCGGGTTCGACAAGGTCTTCCATGTGTCTCCCTTCATGCCGATGGAGCGCGCCTACCGGTGGCGGTTCACCGTACCTGGCGACACGCTGGCCGTTCATATGGACGTGCTGCGCGACGGTGAGCGCGAATTCGACGCGCATCTCGCACTGCGGCGCCTGCCGCTCACGGGCGCATCGCTGGCGCGTGTCCTCTGGCGGTACCCGCTGATGACCGCGAAGGTCATCGGCGCCATCCATTTCGAAGCCATGCGCCTGTGGCTGAAGCGCAATCCCGTTTACGACCACCCGATGAAACAGGGCTGAGACCATGAATCGCATCGCTCGCACGGAAGAATTCGTCCCCGATTCGCGTAGCCACCGTTTCCTGCGGCGGATGTTGCTGGCACGCATGGAGGGCCTGCGGCATGGCCGCCTGACGATCTGCGATGCGCTCGGAGGGACCACGCTGGGTGAGTTCGTCGAGGGTGCGCCCGATGTCAGGATCGACGTGAACGATCTGGCGTTCTACCGGGCCGTGGCCGCCAACGGCAGCGTCGGTGCGGGCGAGGCGTTCATGGATGGTCTCTGGACCTGCGACGACCTGGTCGGTCTGATCCGGCTGCTGGTCCGTAATCGCGACCGCCTCGACGGCATGGAGACCGGCCTGGCACGCGTGGGCGGTATCGCCATGAAGGCATGGCATGCGTTGCGCGAAAACACCCGCGTGGGCAGCCGTCGAAACATCGCCGCGCACTACGATCTCGGCAACGATTTCTTCCGGTTGTTCCTCTCGCCGGACCTGATGTATTCCTCGGCGCTCTGGGAGAGTGAGGACGATACGCTGGAGGTCGCCTCCACACGCAAACTCAATCGCATCTGCCAGTGGCTCGACCTCAGGCCCGGCGACAGCGTTCTCGAAATCGGTACGGGCTGGGGCGGCTTCGCGGTGCACGCGGCGCGCTATTTCGGTTGCCACGTGACCACCACCACGATCTCGCGTGAGCAGTTCGCGCTGGCGAGCCAGCGCGTCGCCGAAGCCGGGCTGGAGGAGCGGGTGACGCTGCTGCTGGAGGATTACCGGGATCTTCGCGGCACCTACGACAAGGTCGTTTCCATCGAGATGATCGAGGCGATCGGCGCAAAATACCAGGAGACCTATTTCGCCAAGATCCGTAGCGTGTTGCGGCCCGGTGGTCGCGCGCTGATCCAGGCGATCACCATCGAAGACGATCGCTACGCACAGGCGCTTCGCTCGGTGGATTTTATCAAACGCCACATTTTCCCCGGCAGTTTCATTCCGTCGGTACAGGGCATGCTGGCGGCCAAGACCCGGGCGACCGATCTGGCGCTGGTTCGCTTCGAGGACTTTGGCCAGTCCTATGCGCGGACCTTGCATGCGTGGCGCGAGCGCTTCATGGCCCGTCTGGTCGAAGTGCGCGGTCAGGGGTTCGATCAGCGGTTCATCCGTATGTGGGAGTTTTATCTCGCGTACTGCGAAGGCGGTTTCATCGAGCGGTCGATCGGTGTGGCGCACCTTCTTTTCGAAAAGCCGCGCCTGTCATGAGTACGTCACACACTTTCCTCGCCATATGGCTGGCCGCGGCATGGATGATGGCCGCTGGCTGGGCCTGGCAGTGGCGCAAGAACAATGCCGGCATCGTCGACGTTCTCTGGTCGATCGGCGTGGGTGGCGCGGCCGTATGGGCGGCGCTGGCAGGATCGGGCGCGGGAGCGACGCGCGCGGTGCTGGCGATCCTGGGTGGATTGTGGGGCGGGCGTCTTGCGCTGCACCTCTGGCGGCGGGTGCGTGGTGAGGCCGAAGACGGGCGATACCGTGCGCTTCGTGCCCACTGGCACGGACACCAGGGCAAGTTCTTCGCGTTTTTTCAGTTTCAGGCCTTCCTCGTCGCGCTCTTCGCGGTGCCGTTCGTCGCCGTGGCGGCCAACCCGGCGACCCATGTCGGCTGGATCGGCGTAGCGATCGCGGTCTGGCTCGTCGGCGTGGTGGGTGAGTCGCTGGCGGACCGGCAGCTCGCACATTTCCGTGCGCAGCCGGCGAACCGCGGCAAAACCTGTCGCGACGGATTCTGGCGTTACTCACGCCACCCGAACTATTTCTTCGAATGGCTGCACTGGTTCGCCTATGTCGCACTCGCGGTGGGCTCGCCGGTGGGCTGGCTGGCATGGAGCGGTCCGCTGGTGATGTTCCTGTTTCTGCGCTTCGTCAGCGGGGTGCCGTACACGGAAACCCAGGCGCTGCGTTCGCGTGGCGATGAATACCGGCGATACCAGCGCGACACCCCGATGTTTTTCCCTTGGTTTCCCTCACGGCATAGCGAGGACACATGAACACGACGGCCGATTCCACCCGTTACACCCGTGAGGATCAGGCGGCGTCCGGACTGCTCGGGCTCGCCGAGCGCGGTACGCTGCCCGACGCGCTGATTCGCGCGGGCATCCGGCGACTCTGCGCGAAACGCCTGGCGGAGGAAGGCGAGGGCGGCCTGACCACGGTGGCCGCCCGCTATCAGTCGCGCATCGATGCACTCAGGCGGAGTGCGGTTGCCGTCCATACGGACGCCGCCAACGGCCAGCATTACGAGCTCCCGCCACGCTTCTTCGAGCTGTGCCTGGGGCCGCGCCTGAAGTATTCCGGCTGTCTGTATCCCACCGGTGCGGAGACGCTCGCGCAGGCCGAGGATGCGATGCTCGACGTCTACGGCCGACGTGCGGAGCTGGCGGACGGGCAGACCATTCTCGAGCTCGGCTGTGGCTGGGGTTCGCTGACGCTGTGGATGGCGCGCCGCTTCCCCAATGCGCGGATCACCGCCGTATCCAATTCGCAGGGGCAGCGTCGGCACATCGAGGCGCGATGCGTCGAGCTGGGGCTGGACAACGTCCGGGTGATCACGGCGGACGTCAACGCGCTGGAGCTCCCCGCGGGTGGGTTCGACCGCTGCGTGTCGGTCGAAATGTTCGAACACATGCGCAACTACGAGACCCTGCTGTCGCGCATCGGCACCTGGCTCCGGCCCGGTGGCAAGCTCTTCGTGCATATCTTCGCCCATCGCCAGTTCATGTACCCCTTCGAGACGGACGGGGAGGACGACTGGATGGGGCGCCACTTCTTCACCGGCGGCCTCATGCCGGCTTCCGACACCCTGCTCTGGTTCCAGCAGGACCTGAAGATCGAGGATCGCTGGCACGTGGACGGAAGCCATTACGAGCGCACCGCCAATCACTGGCTGGCCAATCAGGACGCCGCCCGCGACGAGGTGATGGCGGTGCTGCGTGAAGCCTACGGGGACGCCGCGGGGCTCTGGTTCCAGCGCTGGCGCATATTCTGGATGTCCTGCGCCGAGCTTTTCGGGTACGCGAACGGACAGGAGTGGCTCGTCGCGCACTACCGGTTCGCGCGGTCGTAAGCTCCAATCCAGTCATCTGTGCCTGCGGGTAATTTCACCTTTTCCGGTTTGTCGCCTTGGATTCGTCGCCGTCCGGTCGCAGGATGACTGGTCTGCGGCGATTCCGCCGCGAAGGAGAGTGAAATGTCCTCACGTCCCGTCAGGATCCCCGGCCCCGATCATCCCATCACCGTGACCCCGGCCGGCGGTCGCGTCGTCGTCCGCGACGGCGACCGCGTCATCGTCGACACCCGCGACGCGCTGATCCTTCAGGAGGCCAGCTACGCGCCGGTCTTTTATCTGCCACGCAAGGATGCCGATATGCAGGCTCTGAGCCGTACGGCCCATCACTCCTGGTGCCCGTATAAGGGCGAGGCGTCGTATTACAGCCTGCCCGGCGACAGCGAGCGGGCGGTCAACGCCATATGGACCTACGAGCAACCCCATGACGCGGTCGCGTCGATCGACGGCCACCTCGCGTTCTACGCGGACCGCGTCACCATCGAGCACACGCCTGACTGAACCGCCCGCAAGGAAGACGACCCATGCAAGCTTTTCTCGAAGACGTCACCCCGGCGTGCGCGCGATGTACGCCGGGGGAGAGTCTCGGCGCGACTTACGAACGCGTGCGCGCTCACACGGAGTCCCTGGTATCCGCGCTCGGTCCGGAAGACATGGTGGTTCAGTCCATGCCGGACGCCAGCCCGGCCAAGTGGCATCTCGCGCACACCACGTGGTTCTTCGAAACCTTCGTCCTCGGCCCCAACGTTCCGGGCTACGACGTGTTCGATGCGGACTTCGGCTATCTGTTCAATTCCTATTATGAAGCGGTCGGTCCGCGGCATCCCCGGCCGATGCGCGGCCTGCTGACGCGGCCGACGAGCGAGCGTGTGCTGGCGTACCGGCACCACGTCGACATGCATATGCGGTCGTTCCTGCGCACCGACCCGGGTGCCGACGTCGAGGCGCTGGTCCGGCTCGGTTTCGCCCATGAGGAACAGCACCAGGAACTCCTGGTGATGGACGCGCAGCACCTGTTCGCCCAGTCGCCGCTGCGACCGGCTTTCGATCCGGCGTGGCCTGCGCCCGCGGCCGGACCTGGCGGACGCTTTCATCGGGTCACCGGAGGCCCGGTGCGCATCGGCGCCGCGGATGAACCGTTCGCCTTCGACAACGAAGGGCCACGTCATACCGTATGGCTGGAGCCATTCGAGATCTCCGACCGCCTCGTCACCAATGGCCAGTGGCTCGCCTTCATCGCGCTGGGTGGCTACCGCCGCCCGGATCTGTGGTTGTCCGACGGCTGGGCGCAGCGGCAGGAAGACGACTGGACGGCACCGTTGTACTGGCGGCGCGAGGGCGACGTGTGGTCGCACATGACGCCGGGTGGCTGGCGGCCGGTGGATCCCGACGCACCCGTAACGCACGTCAGTTACTACGAAGCGGACGCCTTCGCGCGCTGGGCGGGTGCGCGATTGCCGACGGAGGCCGAGTGGGAACATGCCGTTCGCACGCAAGGCAGGCTCGAGCAGATCGACGACGTCGCCTGGCAGTGGACGGCCAGCGCCTATCTTCCGTATCCCGGCTTCCGGGCGGCCGACGATGCCGTGGGCGAGTACAACGGCAAGTTCATGGTCGGGCAGATGGTCTTGCGCGGTGGTGCGAGCGTTACCCCGCCCGGACATTCGCGTCCGTCGTACCGCAACTTTTACCGGCCCGGTCAGCGCTGGATGTTCAGCGGCGTTCGTCTCGCGCGCGATGTCCACGGTTCGCCCGACGGCGAACGCTTGACCTTCCTTCGCGATACGCTCGCCGGGCTTTCGGCGGAGCGCAAGCACTTCTCGCCGAAGTATTTCTACGACGGTGCGGGGTCGGCGCTGTTCGAGGCGATCTGCCGCACGCCCGAGTATTACCCGACACGCACCGAAACCGCGCTGCTGCACGCCATCGCCGACGATCTCGCAGGCACGATTCCGCAAGGCGCGGTCCTGCTGGAACTGGGGAGCGGGGCCAGCGAGAAAACGCGGGTGCTGCTCGATGCAGCGCCCTGGATTTCGGCGTATGTTCCCGTGGATATCAGCACGGATGCCCTGCAGGGGGCGGTGCAGAGCCTCGCAGCGAACTATCCCGCGCTGGCGGTCCATCCGGTCGCCGGCGATTTCACGTCGGGAATCGACGTGCCGGTGGCCGTGGCGGGTCGCCCACTCGTGGCGTTCTTTCCGGGTTCGACCATCGGTAACTTCACCCCGACTGAAGCGATCGCACTGCTGCGTTCCATACGCGAACGGCTGGGTAACGACGCGCATCTGATCGTCGGCGCCGATCAGGTAAAAGACGCCGATGTGCTGCTGGCCGCTTATGACGATGCCGAAGGCGTCACGGCGGCGTTCAACCGCAACGTTCTGGTGCGGATCAATCGCGAACTCGGTGGCGATATCGACCCTTTGTCGTTCGAGCACCGTGCCGTCTGGAATGCAGCGCTGGAGCGGATCGAGATGCATCTGGTAAGCCGCGAGGCGCAACAGGTGCAGGTGGCGGGGCAGACCTTCGCCTTCGCCGCGGGCGAGTCGATCCACACCGAGAACTCGCACAAGTTCACACCGGCGTCGTTCGCACGGCTGGCCGAGGAGGGCGGTTGGACAGTCGAGCGTCAGTGGATATCGCCCGATCCCGCCTTCGGCGTGTTCGTCCTGAGGGCTCGCTAGCGCACGTCCTGCACGGTCATGTAGCCCTCGTCGGAGACGCTCACCACGGCCCGGCGATGGGCCTGAATGCGCAGGGCGTCGTCGGTGCTGGCGCCGATCTCCCGCGCGGTTTCTTCCACGGTGAACGGCTTGTTGCCACGGCGTTTCTGCCTGCCGGCGAAGCGCGCGTGGTTATAGCCCGACCACGACGTGAAAACGAGCGCGCAGAGCAGTGCGACGAGGAAGATCACGTCGATGTCGCCGCCATCGCCGATACGGTTCTGGACATAGAACTGCACCCACGCGGAGCGGGCCCCGAAGACCCAGGCGGCTAAGGTGATCAGCGGCATCCACAAAAACGCCCAGGCCACCCAGGCGAAGACGGTGACCGTGCCGAAGACGGCTTTCTGCACGCGCGACTGGCGCTCCGGTCGCTGGATAACGATCGCTTCGGCTTTCATCGCAGACCCCGGTCCGGGCTGACCCATACCGCACGCTTGCCTTTGGGCTTCATAAGCGCCTTGGGCATCGCGACGATCGAGGTCGCCGTGTTGAGCAGCCAGTACACCAGCGGGTACCAGATCATCCAGTAATAGTTGCGGCCGATGCGGGTTTCGTAGCGGCGGTCGACCAGCAGACTGATCAGGAACTGCAGCAGGCAGATGATGCCGAGCACGACGCCGTGCCAGTGCGGCAGCAGGGTGTCGACGTAATACTCGCGGGGCAGCTCGACGAACTTGCCGAGCACCCACAGCGTGACGATGACGGCCATGGTGTACGACCAGACCAGGCTCATCACATACTCGAGCGCCACCGGCCACATGCGACGTTGCCGCCAGCGCATCAGCTTGCCGGTGTAGCGAAGCAGGACTTCGGAGCCACCCTGTGCCCAGCGCAGGCGCTGCTTCCACAGGCCGCGCACGGTTTCGGGCATGAGAATCCAGCACAGCGCATTGGGTTCGTAGCGGATTTCCCAGTGGCGCATCTGCAGGCGCCAGCTGATGTCGATGTCTTCGGTCACCATGTCGGTATTCCAGTAACCGACGTCGTGCAGCGCGCTCTTGCGGAACGCGGCGATCACGCCGGACACCGTGAAGATACGGCCGTACACCCGTTGCGCCCGCTTGATCAGCCCGATGATCGAGGAGAACTCGCCGACCTGGAGTTTGCCCAGCAGCGTGGAACGATTGCGGATGCGCGGATTGCCGGTGACCGCGGCGACCCGAGGGCTGTCCAGCATGTGCGAGACCAGCCAGTGCGTGGCGTAGTCGTCGAGCAGCGCGTCGCCGTCCACGCAGACGAAGAAGTCGGCGTTGGAGGCGAGCGCGGCGGCGCGCAGACCCATCGCCTTGCCCTGGTTGCTGGCCATGTGGATGACGCGCAGCTTCGGGTACTGGTCCAGCAGCTGGTCGAGCTGCGCCCCGGTGTCGTCGGTCGAACCGTCGTTGACCGCGATGATCTCGAAGTTGGGGTACTGCTGCGACGCCAGGTGCGCGATCGTTTCGCGCACCTGCTCGCCCTCGTTGTGGCATGGGACGATGAGGGTGACCATCGGGTAGTCGGCCAGGTCCGGCGGCCTGACCCGGATCGGCTCGTTGCGTTCCCAGCGCAGGAAATAGATGACGCCGCCGCTCATCCAGATGAGCGACATCACCAGTGGATAGAAGAACGCGAATTCGAGCAGGGCATGGAGAAGGCCGCCATTCATCGTGCCGGCTCCCGATAAGGATAATCGGACGCCGAGATGAACGGACGGATCGTCTCCAGGTCGGGATGGTTGTGCAGGAAGTCGTCGGGGTAATAACCGATGTGACGCGCGCCCTGCGCCTGTACCTCGCGCATGCGCGCGGCAAGGTCCAGATCGGGGATCGGCTGCTTCGTGCGCCAGTTCATCGTGGCGAATTCGAACAGCGTGCGCTCCATGGCTCCCGGGACGGCGGCGACCTGTGCGGTCAGCTTGCGATACCAGCCGAGGCGGTCGGACTGCTGATCCAGCTGCGGCATCGCCATGATCGCGGTCATGTCGTAGGCGGCGACGAAAGCGGGCAGGCTCTGCGCCATCCAGGCCTCCGCCTGCGGCTGCAGCACCGGACGCGCGTAGAGGTTGCGCGCCGTCAGTACCTGCGGGCGCCAGCGGCGCATGCGATCGGTCAGTTCCTTCGTGAAGTCGATGAGCGCCTGCGTGTTCTGGGCAGGCGTGTTCTTTGCCCACGGGCCGAGGTTGTCGGTATCGCGGATGTACGCGTCGTCGGAGAACAGGATGCCCGCCTCGTCGGCATGCATCGCGAGGTCCTCGTACACATCGCCGATCATCTTGCGTACGCGTGGGTCATACGGCGCGAGGCGGAAATGATCGCCACCGGGCTTTGGCTCGCCCGCGAGGGAAGGCAGATCCTTGCCGTCCGGGAACCGGAAAGCCAGCACGGGCATCCACGCGTAGACACGCACGCCGGCGCGGGTACGCAACTGCCACGAGACACGCGAGAACAGATCGGCGCGTACCGGCAGGTGACGGTTGGGGAAGTAAACGGCATCGGCCACGCCGTCACCATCCGGGTCCGCGTAGGCCTGCAACCAGACCTGGCTGGGGTGCATCCGTTTGATCCGGTCGAGCAGCTTCGACAGGTTGCGGTCCTGCTGCGCCGGATCGGGGTCGTAGATGTAGTCGAGGTCGACCTGTACGGCGCGCGTGGCGTCGACACGGGCCTGATGACGCATCAGCCAGCCGAGGCGGTTGGCGGTGACGTTGCCGCTGACCAGCAGGCGCGGGATCGTCTTGCCGGGGATCAGCGTGGGGACGCTGTCGCCCAGGCTGAGCGACACGCTCATCCCGAGGTCGGCGGCGACTTCGCGACCCACGCGGGTGTAGGCACCGTAAGGCCACACCGCCGCGCGCGGGCGCACGCCGGTACGCGCGGCGATTTCTTCCGCGCTGTGCGAAAGGTCCTTGCGGACGCGCGCGGCGTATTCGGCCTCGGTCTCGTAGTGCTTCGTGGCGCTGTCGTAAGCGATCGAGGCGGCCATGGGCATCTGGTTACCCTGCGGGTTGCCGTTCTGCCCCTGATGCATTTCCCACGTATGCGAGCCGAACTCGACGAGGCCCGATTTCTGCATCTCGGCGACCTGATCCCAGGTGAGGAAACACGAACGCGTGCAGTCGCCGCCGTTGTACGGCATGTGCTTGCCGTCGGGCATGTCCATCCACGAGCCGACCAGCGCCTGCAGCGCGGGATAGTGATAGGCACGCAGGAGCGGATACACGCGGGTGTAGAAACTCTCCAGGCCATCGTCGAAGGTCAGGAGTACGGCGTCCTTCGGCAAGGGCTTGCCGCCGTTGCTGGCGTCCACGACCTGCGACAGGCTGACCATGTTGTAGCCGTTGGCGCGCAGCCAGTCGAAATGAGCGATGAGGTGATCGGTGCTGGTCGCATCCGGATCGTGATCGGCCTGAAGGCCGACGTCGTCGCGCACGTCGTGGTAGGCCAGGACGATGAGGGTGGGGTGCGGGGCGGCGACCGGCTGCGCGGCGGCGGACAGGGCCGCTCCGAGCAGGATCAGCAGAAACAACAGCGGACGCATGACTCTCATTCTCCCCAGTGCATCGTCAGGTCGAGGACGAAGCGGTGTTCGCGTTGACCATCGTAAGGTTGGTTGTGCCAGCCGATTCCCCAGCCCAGCCGGATACCGGCGCGCGGCTGGAACGTCTGACCGTAACGGATGGTGGCCATCCAGTCGGTGGCGTAGCCCTGTTCGGCGTACTGTCCCACGGCGACGTCGATCCGCTGTGTGACCGCGCGCTCGTAGAACTGGCCGAGCAGGTTCTGCAGGCGGCCCGTGACCGCGTAGCTCTTGTCGCGGCGCGGGTTGAAGTAAGGGCGATCGGTCAGGGTGTTCATCGAGCCACCCAGTTCGATGCCGCCGTCCAGCGCCAGATTGGGAGCGGTGTGCAGTCGCTGGGTCAGCGAGGCGGTCCATGACGTGCGCTTGTTGTCGTCGCTGAAGTTGTCGCGCGACAGGCCCACGCGCGCCTGGGTCAGCTCGCTCGCTTTCCAGGTGACGGCGGTATCCAGCGTCTTCGCTGAAATGCCGTAGTACTGTCCACGCAGCGGCGCGTCGTCGCCCGCGGTGCTGTAATCGGTCGCCCAGGCCCAGTGATCGGTGATCGACCAGTCGAAGCCGGCCTCGAGGGCGGTCTTGCCGACATAACGGTCGGCGGCGGGAAGGGCGCGCACATAAGCCTCGAGACCACGGGCATAGCCGATCACGCCCACGCCGACGCGTGAGCGACGCACGTCGCCTTCGGGCAGGTCGGCGGTCGAGTAGCGGGCCAGTGCCAGCACACGCCAGTGATCGTCGATCAGCGGGCTCGCGGCCGACGCCTGGGTCGTGGCGTCTCGGTCGCCGAAGTCGGGGCTGGAGCCCTTGCCCTGTTCGGTGCTCAGATCGAACTGCCAGCCGCGGCCGCGGTTCCACGACTGCACGGCGCGGGCGACGCGCCCATTGCGGTCGGCCAGGGTCTGCGCGACGCCCAGGTCCTCGTCCACGCTTTCATAATCGTTGAGCACGCGCGCGGCGTCGGCTTCACCGATGTAGGCGCCGACATCGCGGCGGTCGAGCGTGCCGGCGATGTTGAAGTCTTCCTGCGCGCGGCGTGGCCAGCCGCGCGCCAGCTCGACCATGCCGAGCTCGCGACGGATCTGCGAGTTGGCGGGCGCCTCGCGCGACATCGGAAGAAGGCGGTCGTACGCGTCGGCCGGCATGTCGACGTATTCGCGGAGTGTGGCCGCGTTGAGATCGGCATCGACCTTGCGCTGGTTCTGGATCGGAGCACGGATACCGGGCACGCGCGTCCATGTCGGCTCTTTCGCGGCGAGCGCATCGATGGTCCGGATGGCCTTGTCCGTCTGCCCGGATTCCAGGTAGGCGTACATCAGGCCGATGCGTGGTTCGAAATCGGCGGCGCCATAGGGGCCCGGGTCCTTGGCAATGCTGTCTTCGTAAAGGGTTGCGGCTTCCGCCGGCCGACGCCTGACCAGCAGCGCATCGGCGACGGCGCGCTCGACGTAAGCGGGCAGGGCGACGTTACGCTGGCGAAGCGCGTCGTAACGCGTGACCACCTCGTCCGCGCGACCGGCCTGGTCCAGCGCCACCAGCAGATCCAGCTCCGCGCGCTGGCGCAGGCCCTGGTCCAGCTGGGGATCGTCCGCGAGGCGACGGGCATCGGCCACGGCGCGGTCGGCCTCGGCATAGGGTGCGCGCGGATCGGCGGGCTCGCCGTTAGCCCAGCGGATTTCGTGGGCGATGTGATCGGCGTCCAGATGGACGCGATCGCCCACGCTCTGGGGCGGTTGCAAGCGAGCCGCCAGTTCCCTGGCGCGCGTCGTCGCGCCCATTTCCGTCAATAAAGCGACGTTGAGCGTCTGTGCCTCGCGATCGTCCGGCCAGCGGGCCAGTACCTCCTGGCAGTGCGCCAGCGCGTCGATGCGGTGCCCCGCGCTACGTTCGTCGCGTGCCTTCGCCATCAGAGCGTCGCGTTCGGAAGGCGCCGCGGCCAGCGCCAGAGGCCCGTGCAGAGCCAGCGCCAGTGCGAGGCACAAGCGTGCCCTGGGCACGCGCGCGGTGCGCGGCGGTGTCATCGAATTGATTCCCATCCTGCCAACATGACCTGTATCAGCCCCTGCGAATGTCCATTCCCGGCAAGTGGCGGTAAGCGTTTGAGGCACCGAATCCCGTTCGCGCCGGCGCAGCCTGCCATGGTAAAGGCAAGCTGCATGCCAAGTGATGCATCAAGTACCGGATCGGCCGGTCGTTCGGCGTCGCGCGTTCAGGTCCACGATGTTCGAGAACACGTCAGCGGACGCGACGCCGGGATGACCGTCACCGTCGACGTGACGTACGGCCCGGCGACTGTTTTGGATGCGCACGGCTTCGCCGGTGGTTGCCGAATTGCGTGGGCAGTACGGGGCGACCGTGCAGGTGGATGGGGGCCTCGATCGCCTTGCGGAGGCGGGGACTATCGTTGTTCCAGGCTGGTTACGTTTCGCGGGCGAGGACGACTAGCAGCCCTTTGCATGAGGGTCGATAATGACCATAAGTTCGCTCGCGCGAATAATCTCTCACGGATAAGAGAATCCTATGATTCAACCGCAATGGCTGGAGAGCTTCCGGCAGCTTGCCGACCTCGGTAACTTTACCCGTGTCGCTGAGCGACTGGGTGTCACCCAGGCCGCCATCAGCCAGCACATCCGTCAGCTCGAGGACCGGCTGGGGCCCCTGGTGATTCGCCGGCCCCGAAGCATCGAGCTGATGCCAGCCGGCCTCGCCCTACTGGACTACTGCCGTGACGTGGACCGCGCCGACAAGGCGCTGAAGCTGCGCCTGTCGGATGTCGACGCGCTGGAGGGCGAGGTCAGTATGATTACGCCTGGAAGCATTGGCTTGTCGCTGTATCCGCTATTGCTGAATCTGCAGCAGGCGAATCCGGGGCTTGTCATTCGCCATCGCTTTGCCCCGGACAGCGAAGTTCGCGCGGCGGTGATGGAAAGCCGCTATGAAATCGGTCTGATGAGCCTGCGGCCCGATGACGAATCGCTGGCCGCCGAGCCGTTTACGACTGAGGCGCTGGAACTGGTCGCTCCTGCCGACCGCGATGTGAAGGGTTGGAAGGATCTCGTCCAGATTGGCTTTATTGACCATCCCGACGGTCAGGCGATGGCGACGCGGCTCCTGGCGCGTCAGTTTCCCGGTGCCGGTGGTCTTAAGGGTGTTCCCGTCGCAGGGTTCAGTAATCAGATCGGGCTGATTCTTGAGCCGGTAGCGCGCGGACTTGGCTTCACGGTGATTCCGGAGCATGCGCGTCGTGCGTTTGCGCGGCAGGAGGCTATCCAGGTAGTGCGGGGCACGGATCCTGTCGTCGATACGCTTTGGCTGGTGTGTCGGGCGGAGTGGGCGTTGTCGATGCGGGCGATGCGGGTGGTGACGTATTTGCGCGAACGCCTGGATGCGTCGAGTCGCTGACCGCCCGGCGAAGCATCAGACGCCCAGTTTTCCGAGTGTGCTGTCGAGCGGGGCGAGGTACGAGCCGCCGAACAAGCGCACATGCATCAACAGCGGATACAGCTGGTAGAGGTGCCGCCTCGTCGTCATGAATCCGCGTTCGAGCGGCCGGATCTCGTTATACCCCTCGAAGAAGGCCGGCCCGACACTGCCGAACAGCGTCGCCAGCGCAAGGTCGACCTCACCATCACCGCGATAGATGGCCGGATCGATAAAGCAGGCGCCGCCATGCGCGGTCGCCAGCATATTGCCTCCCCACAGATCGCCATGTACTAGCGACGGCTGCACCGCCGGATCGATCCACTCGCCAAGACGCTGGGCCACCTTGTCGATACGGTGACGAAACGACGAAGGCAATTCGCCGGCTTCATCCGCGAGTCCCGCCATATAAAGCAGGCGCCGGTCGCGAAAGAACGCGATCCAGTCGCGATCGAACGTATTCGGTTGCGGGATGCTGCCGATCACCGTGTCGTGCCTATATCCGAACTCATCGCCCACGGGCTGCGCATGCATGGTTGCGATAGCACGACCGGCGGCACGCTGCACCTCGTCTTCGAAGCCACGGCCGCCATCGTCGACCCACGCCAGTACGAGTGCATCGTCATCGACCGCCAGCGTCTCGGGCACGGGGAGCCCGGCGGCACGCAAGTCATCGAGCATGCTCGCCTCGAGCGTCAGCGCGGCTTGTCCCGGTCGACGGAACTTGGCCATGACGTGGCTGCCATCCTGCCGCTCGACACGAACGCTGCGCGCGATGTCGCCGCCGGAGAGCGTATGCAGGCGGGCAGGGCGCTCGCCCAGGAGCTGCCCGAGATGGTCGAGTTCCGAAACGGTCACCGTGCGGCGGGCTCTCGGAGCTTACGAATCACGCCATCGACGCCGCGCTCGATCATGTCGAACGCGTGCACGAAATCCTTCGCCGAGCCGTACCACGGATCGGGCACGTCGAGGCCTTTCGGACCGTCCGCATAGTCCATCAGCAGCCCGACCTTGTCCGCCGCGTCGGGTGCGACACGGCGGAGGGCGTCGATGTGTGAACCGGTCATGCCCAGTACGAGGTCGTAGTCCTCGAAGTCCCTGGCGGTGACGCGGCGCGCGCGATGTGTCGGCATGGCGACGCCACGTCGACGCAACTCGGTCAGCGCGCGCGAGTCGGGCGGATTGCCGATCTCTTCACCGCTGACGGCCGCGCTGTCGACGCGGACGTCCCAGCCCAGTTCGGCCGCCTTGTGCATGAGCAGGGCATGGGCGGTGGGCGACCGGCAGATATTGCCGGTGCAGATGAAAAGGACGGAAGGCGTGGTTTTGAGGTCGGAAGTCATCCCATGACCATAAAGCAAAACCGGTCAGACCTGTGTCATGCCGCCGTCGATGCACAGTTCCGCGCCCGCGATGAAGCTGCTCTCGGACGAGGCCAGGAACAACGCCGCCGCGGCGACCTCATCGGGTCTGCCCATACGGCCGAGGGGTATGCGGGCGGTCAGCGTCTCGCGCACCTCATCGGAAGCGGCAGCCATCATGTCGGTGTCGACCGGGCCCGGGCTGAGCGTGTTGACGCGGATGCCGCGGCTGACCAGCTCGGCGGTCCAGGTGCGGGCATACGAGCGCAGCGCCGCCTTGCTTGCGGCGTAGGTGCCGTAGCCATACACGCCGATCGCATCCGCGATGGACCCGATCAGCACGATGGTGCCGCCCGGGGGCATGTGCGGCACCGCTTTCTGCACGGTGAATGCCGCGGCGCGGACGTTGAGGTCGAAGATGCCGTCGAAGTGCGCTTCGGTGATGTCGTCGACCAGGCTGTATTCGCTGATGCCCGAGTTGACCACGAGGGTGTCGACGCGACCCTTGCGTGCGACGACCGTGGCGAAGACGCGGTCCAGCTGGACGGCGTCGGTAACGTCGGCCTGCACGGCTTCGGCGTTGGCGCCGAGGCCGGCGATGGCGTCATCGAGTGTCGCCTGGCGGCGGCCGACGATGAAGACATAGGCACCATCGTTGACGAAGCGCTGGGCGATGGCGAGCCCGATCCCGCTGCCACCACCGGTAACGACGGCGATTTTTCCACTGAGTTGCGACATGACGATGCTCCGGAAGGACTTGAAGCATCATGGTATACGGCGTATATCTACGGTCAATTATGCACTTTGAAGTGCGTAGGTATACGCGAGGTTATCTTCATGCCGCCCAGGCTTCCGCTCCCCGACGACGAAGTCGCGCTGATCGACGTGCGCGAAACCAAACCGATCCTCGACCAGATCGCCAACAAGTGGTCGGTGATGATCCTCAGCGTGGTCTGCGAAAACCCGGTGCGATTCAATCAGCTGCTGCGCCGGCTGGAAGGGATCACGCATAAGGCTCTGACCGAGGCGCTGCGACGGTTGGAGCGAAACGGTCTGGTCGCGCGGCGCGTGCTGCCGCTGTCGCCCGTCGCGGTGGAGTACTCGATCACCCCGCTGGGGCGTACGCTGAAGGATCCGTTCGATGCGCTGTGCATCTGGGCCGGCCGACACGGGCAGGCGATGGCGCAGGCGCAGTCGGACTACGACGAACGCCGGCTGGACCAAGAAGCCTCGTAAAGCAAAACAGCGCGAGGTGCCGAAGCACCACGCGCTGTTTTGTCGGTATCGGATTGGTGGAGCCTGGGGGGATCGAACCCCCGACCTCGTCATTGCGAACGACGCGCTCTCCCAGCTGAGCTAAGGCCCCACACGAGCCACAAATGTTAGCAGGGGAACAGCGGGTCGCCAAGCCCTTGGCGACGGCGTCAGGTCCGGTCGGGCAACAACGCCGACAACCGGTCGTAAAGCACCTCACGACGCCAGCCTTCCAGCGCCTCGGGCCACAGGCCGCCGCTCATCACGAATTCTTCCATCGAGCGGCGTGCGCAGAGCAGGCCGGGCGGAAGGTCGAGTTGCGTGGCCAGCGTATCGATGGCGCTGCGCATCTCGTTGATGGCGCGCTTGGCGTCGCCCATCGGATGGCCGGTGATTCTCACCGTCGTCTCGACTTCCGTGGCGTCGACCGGAACACGCAACAGGTCGAACAATTCTTGGCGCTGCGCCGAACGCAGGGCGCGCGTCCCACGGACACGCTCGTCGAGTTCGGCGGGCATCTGGGGGATTTTCGACACCAGGTCCAGTGCATGGTTGTCTTCGAGCAGCCAGGAGCGGGGCTTGTCGAGGGCACGTGCGGCGGCTTCACGCCAGCGCAGCACGCGGCGCAGCAGCGCCTGGTTCTCCGGCACCCACTCGCTGGCCGCCTTGAACCCCCGCTGGGGTTGCGGATCGCCCTCGCGCTGGCTGGCGCGGCGCTTCATGCGTGCGCAGTCTTCCGCGTGCCATCCGTCGCGGCCGCGCGCGGCCAGTCGTTCGCTGAGGATCGCGTGGACCGGATGCAGGTGCACCACGTCGAGCGTGGCGTACAACTTCTGTGAGTCGGTCAGAGGCCGTTGCAACCAGTCGCTGCGTGTCTCGCCCTTGTCCAGCTCGGCGCCGACCAGCTCGGCGACCAACGCGCGATAGCTGATGCCCAGCCCCATACCGACGAAAGCGGCGGCGATCTGCGTGTCGAACAGGGTGTGCGGGCCATCGGGCAGGCACGGCGCCATGGCTTCCAGGTCTTCGCCCGCGCTGTGCATGACCGTGACGACGGGCTGGTCGGCGAACGTCGGTGCGAGCGCGTCCTCCAGCGGCACGGCAAGCGGATCGATTAGCGCGTAGCGGCCTTCATGCGCAAGCTGGAGCAGGGCGAGCTGAGGATAGAAGGTGTTGCGTCGCATGAACTCGGTATCGAGTCCGACGACGGCGGCGGGGGCGATCGGGGCGAGCCATGTGTCGAGAACCTCGCGGTTGTCGATCCAGGGAGCGGTGTGAGCGATGTCGCTCGTTGTCATGCATGCGTCCTTGTTCGGTCAGGGGTCACGTCGACGCATCGTGTTGCCCTGTCGAGCGCGATTCCCTATGGTTGCAACGCACGATAGCAGGCTCGCACGGAACCGCCCACCATGCCCAACACCGAAACCGTCCAGCGACAGCGCGCCATCGGCGGCGCGTTGGGTGTGGCCGTGCTCGGTTTCGCCTTGTTCTATCACTTCTTTCCGCAGCTTCTTCACGTCTCGCCGACGCAGAACACCCCGCGTTCGCCCATGCGCGGCCAGCCGACGACGATGGGTTTCGACCAGCGTCCGCAGGCCGCGACGCCGGCCGTCGTGTCCGAGATCGACGCCGGGCCGCCGATCATGCTGGCGCCCGCGGCGGTCATCGCCGCCCGCCGCCGCGACAAATCGCCCGAGGTACCGTTGCCGGCGCAGAAGAGCCCGGACACGCCCGAGATCACCGCCGCGCTCGACCGGGGTGACAAGGCGTTGGCCGCCGATCGTCTGGTCGGAGGCAAGGACAGCGCGGCCTCGCTATTCGCCGCCGTGCTCAAGGAAAAAGCGGACAGTCAGCGCGCGCTCGCGGGCATGGACGAGGTGCGCGCACGCCTTGCGGCCGAGATCGAGCAGGACATCGCACTGGGCGATGCCGACGCGGCGCGTGAGTCATTGACGGCGCTGAAGGGTCTGCCGGACAGCACCGCCGACGTCGCCCCGCTGCAACAGAAACTCGCCGTGCTGGACAAGGTGCGGCCGCTGCTGGGCAAGGCCGCCGCGCAGTTGCAGGAGGGCAAGGCCGACCTCCCGCACGGCGACAGCGCCCTCGACACCTACCGCGAAGTGCTGCAGCTGGATGCGGACAACGCCGTGGCGGAACAGGGCATTACGCAGGTGCAACGCACCGTGCTGGACAAGGCGCTGGCCGCGGTGGCGCAGAACGACTTTGCGGCGGCGGACACCGCGCTGGCGGAGGCGGCGGCGATCCAGCCGGAATCGCAAGGCCTGCAGGACACCCGTGGCCGCATCGAAGGCATGCGTCGGCAGAGCGCCACGGCGATGCTCGCGCAGGCGCGCTCCGCGCTGGACTCGGGCAATCTCGAACTGGCGCGGCAACTGGCGGACAAGGCTCAGCAGATCAGTGCCGATCTCGCCGGTCTGGATGATTTCAACGAACGGCTGACCAACGCCCGGCTCTATGCGAGCTACAAGCCGGGTCAGGTCTTCGCAGACCGCTTCGTCGACTCGACGGGCCAGGCGCCCGCCATGGTAGTCGTGCCGACCGGCAAGTTCCTCATGGGTTCGCCCGATGGCGAGCGTGGACACGACGCCAACGAAGCGCCGGTGCACGAGGTGCAGATCGACAAGGGCTTCGCCATGGCGCGCAGCGCGGTCACCATCGGTCAGTTCCGCGACTTCGTGCGTGCCACCGGCTACGTGCCGCAGTCGCAGTCGCTGCAGGGCGGCAGCGTATACGACGAGCAGAGCGGGGGCCTGCGCGATGACGATGCGGCCACCTGGCAGGACGATTACGCAGGCAAACCCGGGCAGGAGCGTCTGCCCGTGATCAACGTCTCCTGGAACGATGCGAAGGCCTACGCGGACTGGCTGTCTCAGCGCACCGGCAAGAAATACCGCCTGGCCAGCGAGGCGGAGTTCGAATACAGCCTGCGTGCCGGCAGCACCTCCCGCTACTGGTGGGGTGACGACACGCCGACGTCACGCGTCGAAAACCTCACGGGCGGGAACGATCGTTCGGGTTCGGGCCGCCGCTGGAGCAACGCCTTCAACGGTTACAAGGATGGCTTCTGGGGGCCCGCGCCGGTGATGAGCTTCACGCCGAACGCGTTCGGCCTGTACGACATGGGCGGAAACGTTTCCGAGTGGGTCGGCGACTGCTGGCACGACAACTACATCCGTGCGCCACGTTCGGCCGATGCCTGGGTCAATCCCGGGTGCGGACGCCGGGTGATCCGCGGCGGCTCCTGGGGCAGCGCGCCGGAGATGGTTCGCTCGGCATACCGGCAGGGCGCCTCGGCGGATCTGCGCAGCGCGCGCGTCGGCTTCCGCATCGTGCGCGAGCTCTGATGCACACTGCCGGATCCGCTTAGCGGATCGCTTGACGCGGCCGTCGTAAAGGAAACAATGCTCCGAGGCGACCTTCGCAAGCGAGGCATCACTTGGCCACTTCCATCATCGTCGGCTACCGACCGTTTCCGGGCCGCACCGACCTGGTCGTATCGATCCTTCACGAGGTCTACGAGGTGATGCAGCGCGCCGGCCTCATTACCGCCAGACGCCCCTGGATCATGCGCAGCGGCGACGGCGACGTGGTCGCCGTGTTCGACATGACCAACGAGTATTCCTACGCGGCCTCCGAGAAAATCCGCGAAGTGAGCATGCTCCGCGCCCGCCTCATGGGGGTCGCGGAACGTGTGCCGCTGTCCGGCCTGCGCGAGAGCAGCGAACCGTACGCCGAGTTCGAGACGACTAACGACTACCCCGCGTCGAACGCGAATGGCTGACCGTCAGCGGTTTCCGTAGACCGCCTCGAGCTGCGAGACGGCGGCGTTGACCCGCTGGATTCCGGAGGACTGGCGCTCGGCGCTTTCACTGATGGCCCCGGTGACCTGGGTGACGTTGCCGATGGCGGCAAGGATTTCTTCCATCGTGTGTCCCGCGGTACCGACCAGGCTCGCTCCTTCGTCCACGCGGCCGCGGGCGTCGCCGATCAGCTGATGAATCTGCTTGGACGCCTCGGCGCTGCGTACCGCGAGCCGGCGCACCTCCTCGGCCACCACGGCGAACGCCTTGCCGCTCTCGCCCGCGCGCGCCGCCTCGATGGCCGCATTGAGCGAGAGCAGGTTGGTCTGGAACGACAGCGAGTCGATCAGCTCGAGGATTTCTTCGATGGAGCGCGTGCCTTCCTGGATGCCGCCCATGGTGCGGACGACATCGCGCATCACCGCTCCGCCGCGCTCGGCCGCATGCCGCGCGCCGCCCGCGAGGGCCTCGGCCTTGCCGGCCTTGTCCGCGTTGTCGACGACCGCGTCCGACAGCGACACGACTTCGCGCTGCAGCGTCTGCGCGGCGAGCGTCTGCGCCGTGATGTCGGTGGCGTACTTGATGATTTTCATCGGTACGCCGTTGAAGTCGAAGATGGGGTTGTAGGTGGCCTGGATCCACACCACGCGCCCGTCGCGACCGAGCCGACGATAGAGCGCGGCGTCGTGACGGCCTTCGCGCAGTCGTGCCCAGAAGGTCTGATATCCGGGCGAGGAGGCTTCGGTCGGATCGACGAACATCCGGTGATGACGACCGATCACTTCGTCACGCGTATAGCCCATGGCGCCAAGGAAGTTGTCGTTGGCCTCGAGGATGGTGCCGTCCAGATCGAATTCGATCGTCGCCTGCGCGCGATCGATCGCCTGGAGACGCCCGTCCATGTCCGCGGCGGTGAGACGCTGAGCGGTGACGTCGGTCGCGTATTTGATGACCCCGATGACATTCCCGTGGCGGTCGGTCAAGGGGTTGTAGGACGACTGCAGCCACACGTCGCCTCCGTCCTTGCGTCGGCGGCGATACAGTCCAGTGTCGCCATGGCCCTCACGAAGGCCGCGCCAGAACGCTTCGTAGGCCGGGCTGTCGGCATCGGCCGGTGTGACGAACAGCCGGTGGTGGACGCCGCGGATCTCGTCCAGGCGATAGCCCATCGTCTGCAGGAACAGGGTGTTGGCGTGACGCACATGGCCGTCGGCGGTGAACTCGACGATCGCCTGAACCTTGTCCAGCGCGGCGAGCTTACCCCGCGACGCGCGGTTTCTGTCGATCCAGTGACGAAGCATGCGATGGCCCGGAAAATGTGATCTCCATCACATCGGCGGGCAAATCGGTTACTTGAGCAAAAGTGACGAAATCGGTTCAGCTGGCATCCATGAAACCGACCACGTCAGGCCCGGTGCTCCCGTTTGGCGGCGAGCGCCTCGTAGACATGGCTCAACGCCTGTTCCGCCACGGTGTCGGGAGCCTGCGTCGCGTCGATGACGACCGTATGCGGAAGGGCCAGGTCGCGGAAGATCGAACGGCAACGGTCGAGGTTGTCCGACGTCTCGAAATGATTCGGTTTGTCGCCGCGCTTACGGATGCGCTCCAGACCTACCCGGGGTTCCAGGTCCAGCAGCAGCAGCAGGTCGGGGCGAGGAGCGAAGGCGTTGGCTTCCAGCAAGGCGCCGGTGTCGAGCCCGGCCGCGCCCTGATAGGCCACATTGGACGGGAAATAGCGGTCGAGGATGACGATCTCGCCACGGGCCAGCGCGGGGCCGATCAGTTCGGCCACGTGCTCTTTCCGGTCGAGAATCAGGAGGCGAAGTTCTTCATCCGCCGTCAGTCGCCCGGTGGACGCGGACGCGCGCATCCGCATGCCCCACTGGCCGGTCGTCGGCTCCTTGCTCAGGGCCACGGGGGTGCCGGCCGGAGCAAGCGTGTCGCGCAACGTATGGGCGAGTGTCGTCTTGCCTGCACCATCGATGCCTTCGATGGCAACGAGCAGGCCACCGGGAATAGGGAGAGGTGCCATGGGCGGGGACTTTACCGGATCGTACCCGGACTTTCACCACCGTCAGGCCCGGCGCGCTACGTCCGCGGCGACGCGAGCGTCACGTGTCAGCAGGTCGAACATACGCTTACCCGGTGCCGTGGCGCTCCAGTAACCGAATTCGTCCTGCGAGGCGAGCCCACGGCGCAGGAGTCGGACGCACGCGGTTTCATTGAGGCTGCTCACGGCAAGGAACGCCGTGGAACACAGTTGCTGGAGCGCGAAACGCGCTTCCGGATCGAGTGTCGGTTCGTGTCGCGTTCTTTCGTCTGTGTGCACGTCATTCCCCCCGTTGATACCCCGTTGGCGATTCTGAAGCTTCCCTCGGTTAAGGCCCTGTGAGCGAATACTTACGTACGCTCCCCCCGCTGGCTGGGCAGGCGTCGTTCTCCGTGCAGTGCGCGCGTCCCCCAGGGCTACCCCGGTCGCAGGTTTGCAGAAGGCTGGCAGCGGCATGACGACAATTTCGGCCACACGATGGACATCCTTCGATGGCTCTTGCGCGTGTTCGACAATGGGCCTCCTCCGCAAGGTAGGTCCGTCACATGGGTGAAGACGAGCGCGCGGGCATGCATAAAAAAACCCGCCACGAGGGCGGGTTTTTGCGAAGCGTGGTGCCGAAAGAGGGACTCGAACCCTCACTGTATCACTACAAACGGATTTTGAGTCCGCCGCGTCTACCGGTTCCGCCATTTCGGCACGGGCCCGGGATTATGCGGGAATCAATGGATCTGGTCGAGACCCAGTTTGCGTTCGGCGCGCTGGTACCAGTCGTCGCCTTCTGGGTTGAAAACGGCGCACTGCGTCATGCGGCCCGAATAGATGTGCAGGCTGACCGCAACCGCGTCCTCGCTGGGATTGCGGATGGTGTGGTATTCGTGCGGCGGGATCAGGCTGCCGGCGGAGCCGGGGCCGGCCTGGATCGAGCCGACCGGGCGGAAGTGGTAGCGCTCCGCCTCGTGGCCCAGCAGCTCGTACTGGACGATTTCGAGCGCGCCGTTCCATACGCCTTCGACGCACCACATGCCGCTGTGGTCGTGGATCAGGGTGCCCTGACCGGGACCCCAGGTCATGGCTACGACGCTGTAACCGTGTTCTTCGCTGCGATAGAGCTCGCGGCGGGCGTAGTGGTCGCCGGCGGTCTCGAAGACGCAGGCGGGCAGGATGACTTCCTGCGAACGGATCAGCCGGCACAGCGCGTTGCGCAGGTTGTCGGTGATCGCCGGTGTGCTCGGCTGCGCGACGGAAGCGTCGATCGCATCGATGAGCTTGCGGCTGCCCTGGAAATCGACCGTGATCATGCGTGGTACCTCTGGAGGCGATGGTGGCGTGGGGACGCCGGGTCGCTTCCGATCATAGCAGGGCAGGGGGATCGGGGGCGTCAGCGACCTGCCGCCGCACCCGGCTGACGTGGGCGCGTGGCGTCAGAGCGAGCCGAGGAAGCCGCCGATGGCCTTGCTGTAGTTGGCGATGTCGACGAGGAAGGCATCGTGGCCCTGGGGCGAGTCCAGCGCGACGAACTCGACCGCCGCGCCCGCGGCTTCCAGCCCTTTGGCGATGGTTTCCTGCTGCTCCAGGGGAAACAGGATGTCCGTGCTCACGCCGATCACCATGGCACGTTCGACCTTGATTCGCCCAAGCCCGCGCATGACGTCACCCTCGCCGTGCTCGGCGATGTCGAACCAGTCGCTGGCGCGCGAGAGGTAAAGGTAGCTGTTCGGGTCGAACTGGCGGTTGAACCTGCGCGCATGACCTTCGAGATACGACTCGACCTGGAACTCGAAGCCGAACGGTTCGTTTTCTTCACGCTGCTCCGCGTCGAGACGGATGCGCGCGAAGCGGCCGTTCCACTCCATCGCGGAGCGATAGGTAATCACACCCAGCTTACGCGCGATGCTCATGCCGTGTTCGGGCCATTCGTCGCCTTCGTATTGTCCGCCCTTCCAGTGCGGATCGAGGCGGATGGCCTCGCGCTGGAGCGAGCGGATGGCGATGGCGAACGGTTGCGCCTGCGGTGCGGTGTCGACGCTGATGTGCGTGCGCACCGAGGCCGGGTGCAGCAGCATGTACGCGAGTGCGCTCATGCCGCCCATCGAGCAGCCGACGAGACAGGCGAGCTGTGAGATACCGAGGCCGGTGATGGCTTCGTGCGCCGCATTCGCCACGTCTTCCAGCGACAGCTCGGGAAACGTCAGGCGGTAGGGTGCGCCGGTGGCGGGATCGACCGACGCGGGGCAGGTCGAGCCTTTATCGCTGCCCAGCGAGTTGACGCAGACGACGAACCAGCGATCGGTATCGAAGGCCTTGCCGGGCCCGATCATGTCCTGCCACCAGCCGGGCGAGGGATCCTCGTCGTTGGATGCCGCGTGCGCACTGGGCGACAAGCCCGTCAGAATGAGGACGGCATTGCCGCGCGACGCATCGAGGGTACCCCACGTCTCGAAGGCGACGCGCGCGCCATGCAGTTCACCGCCCCTCTTCATGCGGAACGGTGAGGACAGCTGGTGGTAGCGACGGGCGTCACCCATGGGTCATTCCTTAGGTTTGCCACCGACGCGCTTGTCGGCTTCGGCGATCTGTTGTGCCACCGCATGCGCCACGTTCGAATCCGGATCCAGCAGCGGCTGCAGTTTTTTCCAGGTGGCCGACGCATCCGCGAAGTGCTCCTGCTGAAATTGCGCGATGCCCAGCAACCACAGTGCCTTCTGGTTCTGCGGATTGTCGGCGACGGCGGCCTGCAGCAGGTCGAACGCGCGTCCGACGATCAGGTGATCGCCACGCACGAGCGAGTCCGCCTCGGCCCAGCCGACCATTGCCGGGCCGTTCTTAGGGTCGGCTTTGAGCGCACCGTCGTAGGCTTCGCGGGCATCCGCCGGCTGCTTCAGCATGGCGTAGGTCTGGCCGAGCAGCAGCCAGCCCTGCGTATCGTCCGGATGCTCTTTCAGTCGCGCCTGCAGCGCGGCGATGGCCTGGCCGACGTCCATTTCCTTCGGTGGCTCGACGCCGCCGAGCGTGGCCGGCGTGCCGACCAGCAGGTAGATGCCGGCGCTGCCCAGAGGCACCAGCACGGCCACTGCGACGACGAGCACGAACACGCCCTTCGAGCGCCCGTGTACCCGGCCCTGACGAATGAGCGGCACGAGGATGAGGGCGAGAGCGACGGCGAGCATCGCCCCGGCGGCAAGATAGAACGGAAGGGTCACCAGTCGTCCTCGGTGTCGTTCGCCGGCACGTTGCCGACGGGGTTCTGGCGCGCACGGCGGCGTACCTGGATGGCCACGACGAGGCCACCCAGGGCAAGCACGATCAGCGGACCGAACCAGAGCAGCCAGGTCTTCGGTTCCACCGGTGGCTTGTACAGCACGAAATCCGAGTAGCGGTCGACCAGATACGCCTTGATCTCGGCGTCGCTCCGGCCTGCCTGCATCATTTCGAAAATCTGACGGCGCAGGTCGTGGGCGATCGGCGCGTTGGAATCCGCCAGGGTTTCGTTCTGGCACATCGGGCAGCGCAGTTCGGCGCTGAGATGCTGGAAGCGAAGTTCTTCGGCGTGGTCGCGGAAGGGCAGCGGCTGGATGGCCTGGGCGATCGAGAGCAGCGGCAGGAGAAGCATGAAGGCAATCGCGAGGAGCTGTCGCGCGCGGGGCGCGCTCCTACCTTCTGCGGCAGGACCCTGACCGTTACCGGCACGCTGTAGGAGCGCGCCCCGCGCGCGACCGTACCTGCTCACTCGCCACCTTCCTTGGCCAGCGCGGCCAGCGCAGGGCGGAATTCCCTGTGGACCACTTCAGGCGTAATCGGCCCGACATGCTTGTAGCGAATCACACCCTTGCCATCGATGAGGAAGGTTTCCGGCGCGCCATACACGCCGAAATCGATACCTGCGCGCCCGTCACGGTCGGTGATGACGAGGTCGAACGGGTTGCCGTGTTCGCGGAGCCAGTTCATCGCGTCGGACGGTTCGTCCTTGTAGTTCAGGCCAACCAGGCGCAGGCCCAGCGACTTCACCTCGCCCGACAACACCGTATGCTCATGCACGCATTCGATGCACCAGCTGCCGAACACATTGAGGAAATACGGCTTGCCCAGCAGCGAGGCCTTGCCGACCATGCTCATGGGCCGACCCAGTTCGGGCAGCAGGAAGTCCGGCGCTGGTTTGTCGATCAGCGGCGAGACGATCTCGTGCTGATCGTGCTGCGTGTTCCACCAGATGCCGAAGCCGAACAGGCCGCACAGCGCGAGGAACACGAACAAGGGCATCAGGCGACTCATGCGAGCGATTCCTTCGCGGGCACGGGGGCGGTCGCGGCGGCTTTCTTCGAGCGGAAGCGGCGCTCGCCCGCGGCGAGGAATCCGCCAAGCATCATGAACAGGCCGCCGAGCCAGATCCAGCGGACGAACGGCTTGTAGTACAGCCGCAACGCCCAGGCGCCCTCGACATCCGTCGCCTGCATCGGCTCGCCGAGCGCGACGTAGATATCGCGGAACAAGCCCGCGTCGATGGCGGATTCGGTCTGTACCTGGCCGCGCGAATACGTGCGTTTCTGCGGCTTCACGGTCGCCATCGTCGTGCCATCGCGCTGGATGGTGACCGTGCCTTCATCGGCGCGCCAGTTCGGTCCCTGGGTTTCGTGCACACCATCGAAGCGGAACACATAGCCACCGATGGCCTGCGTGTCGCCGGGCGCCATACGTACGTCGCGCTCGACGCTCAGCGACTCCGACAGCATCACGCCGATGATGAAGATGGCGACACCGGTGTGAGCGACCAGCATGCCGGCCATCTCGGCCGGATAGCGGCGGCCGCGCGGCATCTCGCGCCAGCGCTTGAGGATGTACGACAGGGTGCCCGCGGCCACCCAGACGGCGCCCGCGATGCCGGCGATCGCACGCAGGTGACCCTGGGCGACAAAGGCGGCGACGATGGCGCAGATCACGGCGGCGATACCGGCACGCAGGGCAAGCGTCGTCAGCTGACGGCCCTCGGCGCTGCCCCAGCGCAGGTAGGGGCCGAACGGAAGCAGGAGGACCGCGGGCGCCATCAGCGCGATGAACAGAAAACTGAAATAGGGTGGTCCGACCGAGATGCGGCCGAGATTGAGCGCGTCGCCGATCAGCGGGAACAGTGTGCCCAGCAGCACCATGGCCGCCGCCGTGGTGAACAGCAGGTTGGCGATCATGATGCCGGTCTCGCGCGACAGCGCCGCGAACGGCTTGCCCGTCGCCACCCTGGGCGCGCGGATGGCATAGAGCAGCAGCGAGCCGCCGATCACCACGATCAGGAAGCCGAGGATGTACAGGCCGCGACGCGGGTCCGAAGCGAACGCATGTACCGAGGTCAGCACACCCGAGCGCACGAGGAAGGTGCCGAGCAGCGACAGCGAAAACGCGAACAACGACAGCAGCACCGTCCATGCGGGGAGTGAGCCCCGCTTCTCGGTCACCGCCTGGGCGTGGATCAGCGCGACGCCGACCAGCCAGGGCATGAAGGACGCGTTCTCGACCGGGTCCCAGAACCACCAGCCGCCCCAGCCCAGCTCGGCGTATGCCCACCAGCTGCCGGCGACGATGCCCATGGTGAGGAAAGCCCACGAGACGTTGGTCCATGGGCGAGCCCAGCGCACCCAGGCCTGCTCGAGCTCGCCACCCAGCAGCGCCGCGATGGAAAACGCGAACGCCACCGAGAAACCCACGTAGCCCATGTAGAGCACGGGCGGGTGGAAGGTCATGCCGGGATCCTGCAGCACCGGATTGAGGTCGCCGCCGTCGGAGGGCATCGGCAGCTCGCGCAGAAACGGATTCGAGGTAAACAGGATGAAGGCCAGGAAGCCGACGCCGATGAGGCCGAGCACGCCGAGTACGCGGGAGACGAAAGGTGTCGGCAGGTGACGGCTCAGCACCGCCAGCGCGAGCGACCAGACGTTGAGGATGAAGACCCACAGCAGCATCGAGCCTTCGTGCGCGCCCCACACCGCGGTGATCCGGTAGTACCAGGGCAGCGCGAGGTTCGAGTTGTCGGCGACATAGGCCACCGAGAAGTCGTAGACGAGAAACGCGTGGATCAGCACGCCCATCGCCAGAAACACGAACACGGCCTGGCCGGCGGCGGCGGGTCGCGCCACGGCCATCAGCGCGGCGTTGCCACGCCACGCGCCGACGATGGGCAGGATGCCCTGGACCAGCGCCAGCAACAGCGCGAGGACGAGCGCGAACTGGCCAAGCTCCGGAATCATTTCGGCGTACCCGGTGCCGTGGCCTTGTCAGTCATGGCCTGATCGCCCATGCCCTTGTCGTCGATCTTGCGGTTCTCATGCGCCTTGGCCATGGCGTCCTTGAGTTCCTTCGGCATGTAGTTCTCGTCGTGCTTGGCGAGCACTTCGCTGGCGATGAAACGGGCATCGTCCATGCGACCCGTCGCGATGACCGACTGGTTGTCGCGGAACAGGTCCGGCAGGATCCCGGTGTATTCCACCGGCATGGCGCCCTGATCGTCGACGACGATGAAGCTGACCTTCAGGCTGTCCTTCGCGCGCTGGATCGAACCCGCCTTGACCATGCCGCCCAGCCGGAAGCTGCCGTACTGCGTGGCCTGGCCTTGCTGCACCTGGCTCGGGGTAAAGAGATAATTCATGTTTCGCTGCAATGCGAACACGGTCAGACCGACCGCCACGATGGCGGCGGCGATCACCGAGATCACGATGGCGAGGCGACGCTTACGGGTGGGATTCATTACGGGGAGCGGTTCCGGGACGGCGGCGGTTCTCCTGGCGCGCGAGGCGCGCACGGAGATCGCGCACGTTGCGTCGACGCCTCGCCAGTGGCGCGAGGGTGTCGATCAGAAGGACGAGGAAGAAAACGGCGAGCGAGGTCCAGACGTAGAAGCCGTACTGGCCCATGGCGAGGGCGGCGGTCATGCGGCGTCGTTCCCCGGCGTGTTCAGGGCTAGATCGCGCACCCAGCCCTTGCCGCTTTCCGCAACGATGAAGTCGGCGCGCACGCGCGCGAACAGGCTGGCGACGTAATACAGCTTGGTGGCCGCCATCATCGTCAGCAGGGGCCACAGCATGCTGGCATCGATATGCGAGGGCCCGAGCAGACGCACCGTCGAACCCTGGTGCAGCGTGTTCCACCAGTTCACCGAGAAATGCACGATCGGCACGTTGACCGCGCCGACCAGCACCAGAAACGACGCGGCACGCGCGCCCTGACGCCGGTCCTCGAAGGAGTGATACAGACCGACGATGCCAAGGTAGATGAAAAGCAGCACCAGCTCGGACGTGAGGCGCGCGTCCCAGGTCCACCAGGTGCCCCACATCGGCTTGCCCCAAAGCGAGCCGGTGACCAGCGTGATCAGGGTGAACGCGGCGCCGACGGGGGCGGACTCCATCGCCACGGTTTCGGCGAGCTTGATCCGCCAGACCAGGCCGATGAACGCGGCGACGGCCATCACGCCGTAGATGAAAAGGCTCATCCAGGCGCTGGGTACGTGGATGAAGATGATCCGGTACGCGTCGCCCTGCTGGTAATCGGCCGGCGCGACGAACAGGCCGCCATAGAGCGCCACACCGCCGAGCAGCAGCGCGATGCCCAGCGCCCACGGTCGGACGGCGCCCGCGAAACGGTAGAACACCGGCGGGGAGCTGAGACGGTGCAGCCAGAGGGGAACCCAGTTAGCCATCGGTCCTCGTTGCCGTTTGGTGCGGGAAGGGGTGAAACCGGATTCCGGTCCGTACGGTGGCGCGCATCATGAGTCCATCGCGATGCGCAGCGCCGCGGCGCACGCAAGCGGTGCCAGCACCAGCGCCAGAACCAGTCCGGCGCCGAGCCACGCCACCGGTGCGACCCAGGGCAGGCCTTCCTGCGCGGCCGATACAGCCCCCGCGGCGAAGATGACGACCGGCACGCAAAGCGGCAGAAGCATGAGCGCGAGCAGCATACCAGAGCGTCGCGAGCCGGCCGTCAGCGCGACGAGGATCGCTCCCAGGAGGCACAGCAACGGCGTGGCCAGCGCGAGGGTGGCCACGAGCACGGGCATGGCCGGCGCCGGGAGCTTCAGCATGCTGGCCAGCAGCGGTGCGACGACGATCAGCGGCAGCGACGAGACGATCCAGTGAGCGAGGATCTTGACGCCCACGAGCAAGGCCAGCGGCTGCGGTGCGAGCATCAGCAGCTCCATCGAGCCGTCCTCGATATCGCCGCGGAACAGGTTGTCGAGCGAAAGCAGGATGGCCAGCACGACCGTGACCAGCACGACGCCACCGGCGACGCGGGCGAGCAGGGCAGGCTCGGGTCCGAGGGCGAACGGGAAGAGTGTCGCGACGATCACCGCATAGAGCACGGGCATGGCGATGTCACCGCGCCGGCGCCAGGCCAGGGTCAGATCGCGGCGCAGCAGGGCGGCGCAGGCGGCGGGTGTGCTTCCGGGCGTCATGCGTGCAGCCGGATGCGGCGTGGCGCGTCGCCGGCGAAAGAGACCGCCCCATGGCTCGTCACCAGAGCGGCACCGCCGCGCGCGGCATGGCGTTCCAGCAGGCGGTTGACCAGCGCGATGCCTTCGCGGTCGAGATTGGCGTAGGGCTCGTCGAGCAGCCATACGCGTGCCGGCAGAATCAGCAAGCGGGCGAGCGCCACACGCTTCTTCTGGCCGGCGGAGAGGCGACGCACGGACTCATCTTCGTATCCGGCGAGGCCTACCTCGCCGAGGGACACATCGATATCGGCGCCGCCGCGCAGGCCGTACAGTCCGGCGGCGACACGCAGATTCTCGCGAGGCGAGAGGTCGAGTTTGAGGCCGGGGTGGTGGCCGAGAAAGACCACGGCCCCGGCGACGGTATCGAGCGAAAATGGGGCGCCGTCGAGCAGGACCTCCCCCGAACCGGGGCGAAGCATGCCGGTAAGCACCCGCATCAGCGTGGTTTTACCACTGCCGTTGTCGCCTTCGATCAGTGCGATTTCGCCCTCGCGCAGTGCGAAATCCACCGGACCGAAGACCGGCTCATCCTGGCGCAGGAAGCACAGGGAGCGCGCTTCAAGCAGGACTGCGTTGGCGGCGGCGACGGTCATTCCGACGATTGTCCGGGCCATGCGGCAGCTTGTCCATGCGTGACTGTGTCGCGGCTTCCTCAGCCCCGATCGAACGCCTCGGCCGGCAACGGAGGCAAGGTCGCCTGCAGTGCCCGCACAGCCGCCTCGATATCCACCGACGCCACGCTTTCATGCCCCAGCAGGAGCTGCTCGACCAACACGTCCTGCGCCTGCCCGCGCTCCAGCGCGTAGCGGTAAGGCAGATGCGTAAACGTCACCATCCGGTAGCGCGGCAGGTAGTGCGTCGGGCAATGCTCCGTCAGCAGCGCACCCAGTTCGCGCTTGCGCAGGAACACGGGATCCGCGACCTTGTCGCGCATCTCCACGTAATTCTCCAGCGCCATTCGTGCGATCGCGTCGGCATTGGGCTTGCGCGTCGCTTCGAAGGCGGCGAACACGGCCGCCGGATCGGACGGATTCGCCGCGAACAGGTCCGCCAGCTCGGCCGCGTCTTCGAATCCGCAGTTCATACCCTGACCGTGAAACGGCACGATCGCGTGCGCGGCGTCGCCGATCAGCAGGGCGCGGCCGCCGATATGCCAGCGATCCAGGTAGAGCGTCGCCAGCGTGCCGACCGGATGGGCCGCCCAGTCGTTCGCGAACTCGGGCATCAGCGCCAGCGCATCGGGAAATTCCGTGCGGAAAAAGCTCTCGGCGGCGGCGGCGCCTGCGATCGTACGGAAGCTGGGATGCTCGCCATCGTTGGGCAGGAACAGCGTCACCGTGAAGCTGCCCTCGCGGTTCGGCAGCGCGATGCACATGTAATGGCCGCGCGGCCAGATATGCAGCGCGTTCCGTTCGATGGCGAACGGCGCGGCGGGATCCTTGCCAGGAGGAATTTCGAGTTCCTTGTAGCCGTGACCCAGCTCTTCGATCCGTTCGCCGAGCGGCGAATGTCGGTGCATCTGGGCCCGCAACGCGGACCCGGCGCCATCGGCACCGATGATCACGGGCGCGTCGATGCTGCGCTCGGTTCCGTCCATGCTGCGCAGCATGAGTCTGCCCGCGTCCAGGTCGGCCCCGGCCAGGCCCTGATCGAAATGGATGGTCGCGCCGGCGGCTTCCGCCGCATCGAGCATGAGGTTATTGAGACCACCTCGCGACACCGACCAGATGACTTCGGAATCGTCCACTCCATAGCGCTGCAGGCCGCTGTGGCCGGCCGGATCGTGAACCATGCGGCCGCGCATCATGACCGCCTGTTCGAGCACCTGCCCGGCGAGACCGGTGGCGCGCAATGCATGCAGGCCGCGTTCGGCCAGGGCGAGATTGATCGAACGGCCGCCCTGAAAGCCCGCCTTGCGGGGATCGGAGCGCTTCTCGAAGACGGAGACGCGGAAACCGCGCTGGGTCAGCAGGGTGGCGACCATGGCGCCGACCAGTCCGGCGCCGACCACGGCGATGTCGTTACGGGGCATGGCGGCCTGTTTTTGCTGCGCAATATTGCGGGGCAGCGCATCGTGCGCCGCAGCGCCGCCGGGAGCAAGTCCCCGGCGGCGGGATGCGTCAGCTTGCCTTCTTACCCGGCCGCGACGTCTGGCTCTGGCGCGAGGCGGGCTCGGGCGGCTTGGCCGTGGCGGCATCGAGGAAACCGCGCTGCATCGACTTCCAGACGTCGAGGTTGCGCTCGGTCATTTCGTTGAGCATGGACCACGGGGTCTGGCCCATCAGGCTGTTGAGCTGGGTACGGAACTGCTGCTGCTGGTCGAGGAAGACCTGCAGGCTGCGCTCCAGATACGGGCCCATGAAGCCCTGCAGGGAGTCGCCGTAGAACCGGATGATGTGCGACAGCAGCTGCGGGGAGAGCATCGGCTGACCGTGCTCTTCGTGTTCGGAGATGATCTGCAGCAGGACGGATCGGGTCAGGTCGTCACCGGACTTGGCGTCGCGGACTTCGAAAGTTTCCCCGTCGAGGACCAGCTGGCGGACTTCTTCCAGCGTGATGTAGCTCGAGATCTCCGTGTCATACAGACGACGGTTCGGATACTTCTTAATGATGCGTAGGGATTGTGCCATGCGGCGAAAGCTACCACGTGGTATTGCGTCGCACCAGTTGTCGCACCGTCTTGTAAACGTTTGCGGTTTCACATATGGGATTGGAACGATTTAAATAACGCCGATTTAATATTCGGAGGTGCGGCGTCAGTGCGC
Organism: Luteibacter sp. 22Crub2.1; assembly: GCF_900167995.1. Lineage (NCBI taxonomy): Bacteria > Pseudomonadati > Pseudomonadota > Gammaproteobacteria > Lysobacterales > Rhodanobacteraceae > Luteibacter > Luteibacter sp. 22Crub2.1. The sequence goes on along the minus strand of NZ_FUYT01000007.1, from coordinate 65,359 downwards.
CGCCGCTCCTCCGGCATTCCCGAACGGCGGCTTCGCCAGCCAGAGAATCGGTATCAGTGCCAGAAAAAGGATCCCGCACAGCCAGAACACGTCGTTGACGGCGAGCGTCAGCGCCTCCCGGTTGACCACCTGGTCCAGCACGGTTCGCTGTGCCTGTCCATGCAGGTTCATCATCTGCAGCCGGTCGACATAGGCCATCGCCGCCGGGGACGCCGGATTGACGTATTCGGTCAGCGAGGCATGGTGCGCTTCGCCGCGATGCTGCCAGATCGTCACCGTGAGTGCGGTCGACACGCTCGACGCGAGCGTGCGGCAGAAGTTGGCCAGCCCCGACGCACCGGCGATCTGGTCGGGCCGCAGGCCGGAAAGGAAGATCTGGTTCAGCGGAATGAAGAAGCACGCGATGCCGATGCCCATGACGAAGCGAGGCAGGACCAGCGTGGCGAACGACGCGCCGCTGTTGAAGGTCGAAAACCAGAACGCGGTGAACGCGAACACGAGGAAGGCGAAGGTCACCACCGCGCGCAGTTCCAGCCGCTGGATGTTCTTGCCGATGATGGGCGACATGAGGAACGCGAGGATGCCGACGGGTGCGGTCGCCAGGCCTGCCCATGTCGCGGTATAGCCCAGCGTCGTCTGCAGCCACAGCGGGAACACCACGGTGATGCCGAAGAAGCCCAGCATGCCCAGGGACAACGCGCTGACGCCCACGGCGAAATTGCGCCGCGTGAACAGCGACAGATCCACCACCGGATACTTCGCGGTCAGCTCCCAGATGACCAGGAACGTCAGCGCGACCACCGCGACGAGGCTGAGCGTCAGGATCAGCGGCGAAGCGAACCAGTCGTGGTCGTTGCCGTTGTCCAGCATGAACTGCAGGCAGCCCACACCGAGCACCAGCAGGAACAGGCCTACCGAATCGATCGGTGCGCGCACGATCTTCGTTTCACGGGTGCGCAGGATCGCCCAGGTGATCACGCCCGCCGCGGCGCCCACCGGTACGTTGATGTAGAAAATCCACGGCCAGGAGAAATTGTCCGTGAGGTAGCCGCCGAGGATCGGTCCGAAGATCGGCGCGACGACCACGGTCATCGCCCACATCGCCAGCGCGATGCCTTGTTTGTCCTTTGGATAGCTCGCCAGCAGCAGCGACAGCGACAATGCCACCATCGGGCCGGAGCCCGCCCCCTGCAGCAGGCGGAACAGCACCAGCATCGGCATGCTGGTGGCCAGGCCGCACAGCATCGAAAACGCGACGAACAGCGCGACGGAGAAGCAGAAGGTCTTCACTTCGCCGAAGCGTTTGGCGATCCAGCCGGTCAGCGGCTGCATCACCGCGCTGGCCAGCGCGTACGAACTGATCGCCCACGTGCCCTCGTTCGAACTCACGCCCAGGCTGCCCGCGATATGCGGCACGGCCACGTTGACGATCGTCATGTCGAGAATCTCCATGAACGTGGAGAACGCGACCGCGATGGTCAACAGGACCAGCTGCATGCCCTGCAGGGGTTTCGGGCCCGCCGGTGCGGGCGCGGCGTCCGGAATGGCGACGGCGTCGCTCAAGGCGCGCTGGCTCCGAGGTTCTTGCGCACGATCTCGTCAGCGGCGGCATCGGCCTTCGCGGCCACCTCGTCGTAGACGGTGGTCTGCGCGACCGGTGTCGTCGACGGAGCCCTGGCCAGGACGTCGCCATCGTCGTTGGAGATGTCGAGCGTCACGGCGGTGGACAGGCCGATACGCAGCGGGTGCTTGTCGAGGTCTTTCGCGTCCAGCGCGATGCGAACCGGGATGCGCTGCACCACCTTGATCCAGTTGCCGGTGGCGTTCTGCGCGGGCAGCAGCGAGAACGCGCTGCCGGTACCGGCGCCGAGACCGATCACGTGCCCATGGTATTCCACACCGCCACCGTAGATGTCGGCTTCGATCTTCGCCGGCTGGCCGATGCGCACATGGCGCAGCTGGCTCTCCTTGAAATTCGCCTCGACCCACAGGTCGTGCAGAGGAATCACCGTCATCAGCTGCTGGCCGGGCTGCACGCTGTTGCCCACCTGGACGCTGCGCTGCGCGACGTAGCCGTCGATGGGCGCGACGATCGCGTTGCGTTGCGAGGCGACCCAGGCCTGACGGAAGTTGGCGCGTGCCTGTTCGACCGCCGGATTGGATTCGACATCGCTGCCGTCGATCAGCGCGCGCGACGCATCGGCCTGACGCTGTGCGGATTCCAGTGCGGACTGCGCGGTGTCCACCGCGTCGCGGGCGTGCTGCACTTCTTCCGGTGCGACGGCTTTTTCGGCGAGCAACGGCAGACGACGCTTCAGGTCGTCCTGCGCACGCTTCAGATCGTTGCGGCGGGCACCGAGCGCGGCGTCCGCGCTGGCGGCCGACTGCGTCTGCTGGCGGACCTGACGAACCGCCTGCGCCAGGGCGCTGCTGGCTTTGCGCAAGGCCACATCGGCGTCGGTAGCGTCCAGGCGGACGAGCACCTGACCCGCGTTGACCCGCTGCGTGTCGTCGGCGAACACGCCGGTGACGATGCCGGGCACCTGCGCCGAGATACCCACCTGGTTACCGCCCACATAGGCGTCATCGGTGGTCTCGCGGGTCGAGAACACGAACAGCCACAGCAGGAACCACGTCGCCGCGGCCAGGAGGAAGACGATCAGGGCGATCAGCAGCGCACGGCCTCGCTTGCGCTTGTCCCTGGGCGCGTTGCCGCTTTCCACCGGGGCTCGCTGGGTATCGGTCGGGTTGGCGCTCATGGGCTCTGGGTTCCGTTCGTGCTGGGCGTGGAAGAGGTGTCGACGGGTTCGGCGCGATAGCCGCCCCCGAGGGATTTGATCAGGGCGACATCGGTGGACAAGGCCTGGCCCTGAAGGTCGGCGTCCATATCCAGCTGCTGCGCCAGCGAGGCTTCGGTGGCAAGCGACTCGCGGTCGTCACGCACGCCGCGTGCCGCCCGCGCCTTCGCGCTGGCGAGCAGGGTATTGGCGGCATCGATCTGCGCGGCTTGCTCGGTGCGTCGGGCGGCGATCTGCTGCGCACCGAGCGCCTGTGTGGCGACGTCGCGTGCGGCCGAGGCCACGGTGGCGTTGTACTGAGCGACGGCGGCGCCGAGCTGCGCCTGGCTGACGCCGTGGTTCGCCTCGAGCGTCCCGCCTTCGAAGATCGGCAGGTGCAGCGCGGGCGTCAGCGAGAACACGCGGCTGCTCGCGGAGAAGAGCTTGTCCATGTCGATGCTGGACAAGCCCGCCATGCCCGACAGGCTCACATCGGGGAAAAACTGGGCGCGTGCGGCGTCGGTCTGCCGTAACGCGGCTTCGACCTGCCAGCGGCTGGCCGCGATGTCCGGCCGGCGTGCCATCAGGTCGGTGCCGACGTTCGCCGGCAGGCCGGGGGCGACGGCGGGAAGCGCACGCGGCGTTAGCGCGGGCAGCTGTCCGGGCGAGACGCCGACCAGCGTGGCCAGCGAGGCGCGACGGATGTCCGCCGATCCCTGCAACGCCACACGCTGCTGGCGGGCACCGGACAGCTCGGCGCGTGCCTGCTGCACGGTATCGGGTACGTCCACGCCCTGTTTCACGCGGAGGTCGGCGATACGCAGCGCACGTTCGCGGACGGCGATGAGCCGGTCCGCGATGGCCACGCGCGACATGTCGGCGAGCCAGCCGAAGTAGGTGTCCGCGACGACCGCCTGGATCGCGAGGGACGAGGCCGAGCGCTCCGCTTCCGCCGCCCGCGCGCTGTCGATCGCGGACTCGAGGGTAAAGCGCTTCTTGCCCCACCAGTCGAAGTCGTAGCTGACCTGCACGCCGATGTCGGCCTGGTTGTACCAGGTGAAGCCGAGGAACTGCGCCGGAATCAGGCCGTGCTCGCTCATGCGCTGGCGTGCGACCTGCGCGCTGCCGTCCACGCGCAGGCCCGCCTGCGCCGCCGCCACACGAATGTTCTGCTGCGCGCTGTCGACGCGTGTCTTCGCCTGGGCGAGATCGGGCGCGCCGCGCAGGGCCATGTCCATCAGCATGTCGAGCTGTGGGTCGCCGTACGCACGCCACCATTCGGCGGCGGGCCAGCCCGGGCGCTGGTCGGTGACGAGGCCGGCCAGCGGTACGTCGTCGCGCAGGGCGGGGCGGTCGATCTTCGCGGGCACGTGGCAGGCCGCGAGCGACACGGCCAGCATGCCCGCCAGCAGCGTGGGGCGGAACGGTAAGGATTTCATGGGGTTTCCGCGGTATCCAGATGCAGGGCCAGTTTTTTCAGCAGCCCTTCGAAGGTCTTTCGTTCCGTAGCGCTGAAGCAGGCGAACTTCGACACCACGTCGGGGAACATCGGCGGGAGCAGCGTGCGCACGAACTGCCTGCCTTCCCTCGTGATCGTCAGCACGACCTGACGGCGGTCCTGCGTGGCGTGCGAGCGGGTGATCAGGCCGCGTTTGGCGAGCAGATTGGTGATGCGGGTCATGTTGGTCGGCTTCTGCTCGGCCAGCGCGCAGAGCTCGCTGGGCGTCGAACTGCCGTTCCGGGATGAATACAGCATCATCAGCGTGCGGAAATCGCTGTCGTTGAGGTCGAACGGCCTGAGCCTGGTCTCCACGTTGCGCTGCAGGGCTTCGCCCGTCAGCAAAAGCAGGCGGATGAGCAGCACCTCGCATTTCGGCAAGCCGTCGATGTTCTCGGCGACCCGGTCGACGCCCTCGTAGAGGGCATCGACGCATGGTTTCAGGGTGGACATTACGCTGGCTAATAGTTCGCTGGTGAACTATTAGCCTAGCAAGCAGTGGCTTCAGGCAACAAGTGCCTTCGTGCCCCGGACCGCCTTGGCGACTAAGCGCGCCCTATCAGCCACATCGGGCGCAGCTGCCGAATGCGGATGACGAAATAAATCGACATCATCGTCGGGCGGCTGTTCGTCGACTCCTGCGAAGCGCATAGTCACCGTGCATGAGGACCATGCAGCCATGGGAAAAGGAGAGCCATATGACGACGGACAAGCCATCGAACACGACCGACACTGCCAAAGCCCCGCAAGATCGCTGGACCATCGCTATGCCTTTCGGGCCGGGAGAGAACGCCAGCCCGAGGCGAGGGCGCGACCGGGCCCCGGAGCCCGTATCGGCGGCGGCGTCCTTCCCTGCCGGCGGTGACGGTTCCTCAAGGGTATCGAAGCTCAGGCCGGGCGGGCGCGATCCCATCCATGTCGATCCCGGTGCGTGGATTGCTGATCGCGGCGTGGTCGCCACCGACCCCGATGGTAGCCTGGTAGGCGGAGAACTCATCGCGTGGCAAATCGAGCCCGGCGACCCTCATGCGGAAGCGCAGCCACATTTCCTCATCGACGGTCGCCCGTCAAAATACGCCAGCACCTACACCGATTCCGGTGGTCGGGCGGTACCGCCGGTGCCGCTTATCGCATCGGGGTTGCCAGGTGATAACTTCACGGTCCGGGCATTCACGGTGAACGCGCCCATCGATCGCAAGGTCGAACACGAATTCTTCGTCCGTGTCGCGTCGAACGTGCCGACCACGCTCGAAGGAGAGTTTTATGGCACGCGTAAGCTGGCTGCGGGTATGACGCACGATCTCGCGGGAATCTTCGAGCTCAAGGATCAGGACGGGAAATATTACGATTTCGGATCGCTCGTCTTCGAAATTCTCGACCCATACAATGCGCCGGCGTTTTTCGGGTTCGCGCCTGGCTCGCTCGCCGGTGTCGCGCTGACCGGGACAAAGCTGAAGCTCGAGGGAAGGCCTCAGGTGCACGTGTGGCCGGCCACCGTCGAATCGCCCTTCATCATCCGGGTGAGTCGCTATGGGCTGCTTCCAAAGGATTTTCAGTTCTGGTCCGTTCCGCGCTAGCGAGCGTCGTCGACTCGTGCGCGCCCGAGCGAGAAGAGACGACCGGCGTTGCGTGTCGTGACCTCCGCGACCTCCTCGCGGCTGATGCCGCGCAGGACCGCCACGGTGTCCACGACATCGGTCATGAACGCCGGCTCGTTGCGTAGCCCGCGACGATGCATACAGGGCTGATCGGGCGCATCTGTTTCGAGCAGAAGCCACTCCGCCGGCATGGTCGCGACGACGCGTTGGATCCGGCGAGCCCGGTCGTAGGTGACCGGGCCGCCGATGCCGATGTGGAAGCCAAGGTCGAAGAGTTGCCGGGCTTGCTCCTCGCTTCCCGAGAAGCTGTGCACCACGCCACGCAATCCGCCGACCCGGCGAAGCGTATGAATGACTTCCTCGAACGCCCGGCGTGCATGCACGATCACCGGAAGGTCGTGCTCCTTCGCGATGCCCAGCTGGCGGATGAACACGTCGCGCTGCCGCGCCGGATCCAGTCCTTCGACGTACCAGTCCAGCCCGATCTCGCCCACGGCCACGGCGCCGTGGCCGTCGAGCCAGTCGGGCAGTTCGGCGAGGTGCTCGTCGCGGTGCCGGTCGATGAACAAGGGATGCAGTCCGTAGGCGGGAAAAACGCCCTCCCTCTCACCGACGAGTCGTTCGATCGTTTCCCAGTTGCCGCGATCGATCGCCGGCACGACCCAGCGGCGAACGCCCGCCGCGGCTGCGCGTTCGTACATCTCATGCCGGTCGCTGTCGAACGACGCGTCGTCCAGATGTGCGTGGGTGTCGACCAGATCGACCATGTAAGCGTGATGCCTGAATGAAGGTAGCGACAGTCTAAGGCCTCATTCAGTTTAACGAATGTCAAATGTGCTCCGAGGCGACTTCCGGGAGATGGGGCTCATGCGCCATCGAGGTCGCGGACCTTCGTTAGGAGAGTAGGGTTATGAGCAGTCTGAAGATTTCCGTCCTGAACATCGCGTTGGGTGCGGCGCTGGTATGCGGCCTGTCCGCGTGCAACCGCGACGCGAATGCCGATGTGTCCTACCGTGGCGACGGCGCCGCGGCTTCTGCTCCCGCGCCCGCACCGGCCGGCCCGAAGTACGGCCGCGTGGTCAGCGTCGATCCGGTCCGCGAGGCGGCCTCGTCGCCGCAGCGCGAGTGCCACGATGAGGTGGTGACGCGTCATGTGCCGGTCAGGGACCAGCATCAGATTGCCGGTACGGCCATCGGCGCGGTCGCTGGCGGTCTGCTCGGCAACCAGATCGGCGGTGGCAAGGGGCGCACGCTGGCGACGGTGGCCGGCGCGGTGGGTGGCGGCTATGCGGGCCACGAGATCCAGGAGCGTCGCCAGGAAACGAATACCACCACGAGCACGGTGCGCAAGTGCAGCACCGTGGCTGGCACGTCGGGTGACAAGATCGTCGCCTATGACGTTCGCTACGAATACAACGGCGTGACGCGTTCGGTGCGTATGGATCACGATCCGGGCGATCGCGTCGAGGTACAGGAAGGCGTGTCGGTCGTCTCCGACGCACGCTGATTCTCCAACGCGTTCCCAGAGGCTTCATCCATGTACAGCATTGTCCGCAAGTCCGGCCTCGTCGCCGCCGCCGTCGCCACGCTGTCGTTGACCGCGTGCTATGAGCAGCCACGTCGTGTGTATCGCGAGGATCGCGTCGTATATCAGGGCGCACCGCGTGGGTGCGAGCAGTGCGGCGTCGTGGACGACGTCGAGCAGGTCTATACACAGCGCGACTCGTCGCCGCTGGGTGCCGTCATCGGCGCGGTCGCCGGTGGTTTGCTGGGCAACACCATCGGCAAGGGTGACGGTCGTTCGGCCGCCACCGTCGGCGGCGCGGTGGTCGGCGGCGTGGTCGGTAATCAGGTCGGCAAGCGCAATGGTGCCGATCAGGTCGCCTTCCGCGTGAGCATCCGTCTGGACGACGGTCGCCGGGCTACGGTGACCCAGGTGGAAGATCCGCAGCTGCGTCGCGGCGATTACGTCGAGGTGCGCGGGGATCGCGTCTATCGGCGTTGATCGTTTAGACGTATGGACGGCTAAATAAAAAACCCGCTTCGGCGGGTTTTTTTATGATCGACGAGAAAATCGGGCGCAAAAAAAGACCCTCATCCGAGGGCCCCTTTTCCCGGGAAAGCACAAGCTGCCCGCTCTGCCTTCCTTTTCCCCGCACGTTGTGAGGCCGTTGTCAGTTCACGGCGTAGAACGCGTGGTCGCCGATCTTGCGAACGATACGGCTTGCGGACCAGTTCGGCGAAACGGCAGCCGTGGCGAAGTGGTCGGCCTGCGGAACATAAACGAGTCGTTCACTCTTTGGCAGGCTCCAGTTATTGAGGGAGTCGCCTGCCACCTTCCATGCCTTGGACCAGGAGACGAGATCCGTGATCTCGAAATCCTTCGGCGTGGTGGTGATCGCGAACTGATGTGGCGCCGAAACGACGTCGCACACCTTGTCGCCGCCCATGCCGCGGTCGCGGCGTCGAAGGGCGACTTCCGCCACGGCGTACTGGCCGATGGTGGGTTCGCTACGTGCTTCGAGGTATACCGTCGTCGCCAGGCACGTCTGGTCGGCGAGGTGGCTCGGGAGGACGGACGCCATCCAGAGCAGCGCGGAAAGTTTCATGTGTATCTGCCTCCAACGAGCTTTTCCGTCACTTGCGGCTTTCTTTCGGAAAGAGCCATGGGGGACGTATGAGCGGTAGACGGGCGGGCAGGCCGTTACTACCTGGACCAACCGACGACATCCGATGTTGTGTTTGGAGAAACACGGATGAGGCGGGCGTCACACACTGTGACTGTACTGGGCGACTGTCCGGAGTCGCCCGGTATGGGGGTGCACCGAAAGGGAGCGGCTCGCAAAGGCGGCGGCTCCGTCGGCTGACTACGCGCTACTCATGGGCTGCGCGTTGCTTCAATCTCCGGCTTTCGCCGGGTCGCGCCAGAACCGTCATCATCGACGGATCGTCGCGGGTGTAACCGTGGAGAAACACCACGACCACTTAAATTGGATCGGCGGAGCCTAGTGGCGCTGCACGAATTCTGCAAGTGCGTGAGCTGTGCGGTTCAGCTTTAGCTCACACATTGCGTGAGACACATTCTTGCGAACCTGCGAAAGATCACGCTTCGAATGTCGATAAGATGTGTAGGTGCTTGTCATCTATTTCAAGAGTCTCTGCCGATGCAACGCTGTCGTCGAGTACGACAAGCGATATAGGTGAAGGTTGCGATGCCGCATGCATCAGCACAATACCTATATCGCGGCCGTTAACGCGTAGCGTCTCGCCCTCGCGCAACGTGTCATCGCTTCGCACGACGTGCAGATGCTTTTTGTGACCGCCCAGAAAATGCAGTCGCGCAGCGATTTCCTGTCCAGGAAAGCATCCCTTGTCGAATGCGACGGCACCCAGTCGCTCCATCGACAAGGCGGGCGGAAGCAGTGCGTCGATCGCCTCGTCGGGAAGCCACGCATATCCTTTCCGTATGTGACGCGCGTACCAGGTGTCTCCACCTTGCATCGTATTTATACGTGTCGATGTATCGCCTTCACCGAAATACAAGGCGTCATCTTCTTCGCGTATGTCGCCATCGCCGATCGCGTCACTGTCGGATACATGCATTACATCGGATACCGCGATCTTCACCTTCGAACGAAACACGAAACGCCTGAGATCGGACGCCAGCATCTCCGCGTCGCCACCGCGCGGAACGACGACGAATCGCTCGTTGTCGGGGCGCGCGATCTGGAGCAGGGCACGAACCCGCCCCTTGGGGTCGAGCCAGCCGCTCCACTGCCAGCGACCCACCTCGAGAGAGAGCACGGCGCTGCCGAACTGGGCGTTGGCGAAAGCGGCCGCGTCGGGGCCGGTCAGGGTGATCGTGCGAGTGGTACGGCTCGGCATGGGGAGGCGCAAGTCGGGGCGGAGGCGTAGGATATACGGTCGGCCCAAGGCCAAACCAAGGTTCCGCCCGATCGTCAAGGTTGTGCTGATTTGCCACAGGTATTACCCTTTTGGGGCTTTATAACCATGTCCGACAATCCCTCCGAGTCCAAAGGCCCGAACGATTCCGCCCCGGCGAAGCCGCTCGTACCGCCAGTCGTCCCCACGAACGGCGAGCCAAAGGTCGATAAGGCGCCGCTGGACCCCACGCGTTATGGCGACTGGGAAAAGAACGGACGCTGTATCGACTTCTGAGTTCAGGAAGGCAAGGGTAGGTGCGTCGGGCATCAGCGATTCCAATCCAGGATAGCCGCCATGGCACAAACGGGACGACCGCTCTCACCGCATCTCCAGGTCTACAAATGGCAAGTGCAGATGGCTACCTCCATCCTGCATCGCGCCGCGGGGATCATCCTCGCCGTAGGTAGCCTGATCATTGTCTGGGGGCTGTGCGCCCTCGCCGCTGGCCCCGACGCCTTCTCGACGTTCTCGGCCTGCGCCGGCAGCCTCGTCGGCACGCTGGTCATGATCGGCTGGACCCTGGCCTTCTTCTATCACCTCGCCAACGGCATCCGTCACCTGGTGCAGGACACGGGGAAGGGCTACGCGATTGCGTCCTTCGTCCGCTCCAGCTGGCTGTCTATCATCGCCGCCATCGTGCTGACCGTGCTCGTCTGGGCGTATCTGCTGCTCGGAGGTCACGCATGAGCAAGGATCTGCGTAACCCGCTCGCCCGTGCCCGTGGCCTGGGCTCCGCGAAGGACGGTGTCGGACACTGGATGCAGCAGCGCACCACCGCGCTGGCGCTGGTGTTCCTGACGATCTGGTTCGTCCTCGTGGTGCTGAGCCTGGTCCACACCGACTACGCCACGGCCCGCGCCACTATCGCCAGGCCCTGGAACGCGGTCCTGCTCATCGCTCTCATCGTCACGATGTTCAGGCATGCCGTCCTCGGCCTGCAGGTCGTGATTGAAGATTACGTCCACACGCGCTGGCTCGAAGTCGCGTCGCTGGTGGCCATCAAGTTCATCGCCGTACTCGCCGCGCTCTCGGGCGTGCTGGCCGTGCTGCGCATCGCGCTCGGAAACTGATCGATGGAAGCCTATAAGGTTCAGCAACACAAATACGACGTGATCGTGGTCGGCGCCGGTGGCGCAGGCCTTCGCGCCACCTTCGGTCTGGCCGAGAAGGGCCTCAAGGCCGCGTGCATCACCAAGGTCTTCCCGACCCGTTCGCACACCGTGGCGGCGCAGGGCGGCATTTCCGCCGCGCTCGGCAACATGGGTGAAGACGACTGGCGTTTCCACTTCTACGACACGATCAAGGGCTCCGACTGGCTCGGCGATCAGGATGCCATCGAGTACATGTGTCGTGAGGCCATCCCGGCCATCATCGAGCTCGAACACTATGGCGTGCCGTTCTCGCGTACCGAGGAAGGCAAGATCTACCAGCGTCCGTTCGGCGGCATGACCACGCACTACGGTCAGGGCACCGCGCAGCGCACCTGCGCCGCGGCCGACCGTACCGGTCACGCCATCCTGCACACGCTTTACCAGCAGGCCCTGGCGCACGACGCCACGTTCTTCATCGAATACTTCGCTATCGACCTGGTGTTCGAGGATGGCAAGTGCGTGGGCGTACTTGCCCTCGACATGAACGAAGGCACCCTGCACCTGTTCCGTGGCCATGCCGTGGTCATGGCCACGGGCGGCTACGGTCGCGCGTACTTCAGCGCCACCTCCGCGCATACCTGCACGGGCGATGGCGGCGGCATGGTGCTGCGCGCCGGTCTGCCGCTGCAGGATATGGAGTTCGTGCAGTTCCACCCGACGGGCATTTACGGTGCCGGCTGCCTGATCACCGAGGGTGTCCGCGGCGAAGGTGGTTACCTCACCAACTCCGAGGGCGAGCGCTTCATGGAGCGCTACGCGCCCAACGCGAAGGACCTCGCTTCGCGCGACGTCGTCAGCCGCGCCATGACCATCGAGATCCGCGAAGGCCGCGGCGTGGGCCCGAACAAGGACCACATCCATCTCAACCTGATGCACCTCGGTCCCGAGGTCATCAACGAGCGCCTGCCGGGTATCGCCGAGTCCGCGCGTATTTTCGCCGGCGTCGACGTCACCAAGGAGCCGATTCCGGTGCTCCCGACTGTCCACTACAACATGGGCGGCATTCCGACCAACTATCACGGCGAAGTCGTGACCAAGCGCGACGACGATCCGGATTCGATCGTCCCGGGTCTGTTCGCGATCGGCGAAGCGGCCTGTGTGTCGGTGCATGGCGCCAACCGTCTGGGTTCCAACTCGCTGCTCGATCTGGTGGTGTTCGGTCGCGCCGTGGCGCATCGCTGCGCCGAGCTCATCAAGACGGGCACGCCGCACAAGGATCTCCCGGCCAACGCGCTGGACAAGATCCTCGGTCGCTTCGACGCGCTGCGTAACGCGGACGGCACGCTGCCGACCGCCGCGATCCGCGCCGAGATGCAGAAGACCATGCAGTCCGACGCCGCCGTGTTCCGCACGGGCGAGACGCTGAAGGAAGGCAAGGCCAAGATCTCCGAGGTCTTCACCTCGTTCGAGCAGGTCAAGGTCAGCGACCGCTCGCTGGTCTGGAACTCCGACCTGATCGAAACGCTGGAGCTCTCCAACCTGCTCGCGCAGGCGGTGGCTACCATGCATTCGGCCGAACAGCGTCCGGAAAGCCGCGGCGCGCACGCCCGCGAGGATTTCCCGGATCGTGACGACCATGACTGGCAGAAGCACACCCTGGTGTGGATCGACGAGGCCGGCAAGTCCAGCTTCGACTTCCGTCCGGTGCACATGTACACCCTGACGGACGACGTCGAAGTCGTGCCGCCGAAAAAGCGCGTTTACTGATACCGGACCGGAGAGGCAATCGTGGCAGAGTTCACGCTACCCAAGAATTCCAAGATTACGGCCGGCAAGCATTTCCCGGCGAAGGGCGCGAAGAACACGCGTACCTTCAAGATTTATCGCTGGACGCCGGACGACGGCCAGAACCCGCGCACCGACACGTACGAGGTCGATATCGACACGTGCGGTCCGATGGTTCTCGACGCCCTGCTCAAGATCAAGAACGAGATCGACTCGACCTTGTCGCTGCGTCGTTCGTGCCGTGAAGGCATCTGCGGTTCGTGCGCCATGAATATCGACGGCACCAACACGCTGGCGTGTACGCGCGCCATCGAGGAGTGCGGCGGCGGTACGGTCAACATCTATCCGCTGCCGCACATGCCGGTGGTGAAGGATCTGGTGCCCGATCTCACGCACTTCTACGCCCAGTTCGCGTCGATCAAGCCGTGGATGCGTACGCAGAGCCCGGCGCCGGCCGACAAGGAGCGCCTGCAGTCGCCGGAAGACCGCAAGAAGCTCGACGGTCTGTACGAGTGCATTCTCTGCGCCTGCTGCTCGACCTCGTGCCCGAGCTACTGGTGGAACGGCGACCGTTACCTCGGTCCCGCCATTCTGCTCCAGGCTTACCGCTGGATCGTCGACAGCCGTGACGAAGACACCGGTAACCGTCTCGACGACCTCGAAGATCCGTTCAAGCTCTACCGTTGCCACACGATCATGAACTGCGCGCGCACCTGCCCGAAGGGTCTCAACCCGGCCAAGGCGATCGCGGAGATCAAGAAGCTGATCGTGCAAAGGCGGTCGGCCTAAAAGGCACCTGTAGGAGCGCGCCCCGCGCGCGATGGGTTTGCGATATCCCCCGAGGAAATCGCCAGATCCATCGCGCGCGGGGCGCGCTCCTACACGAAGCCGTTGCCCGCTATGGAAGACGCCCGCCTCAAACGCCTCCGCTGGCGTACCCGACGTGGTACCCGCGAACTCGATCGCCTGTTCGGGTGGTGGCTGGAAGTGCGTTTCGCTGACGCCGATGAAGCGGGGAAGACGGCATTCGATGCGCTTCTGGACGTGCAGGATCCCGATCTCTGGGATTGGGTGATGGGCCATGCCCGCGCCCCTCGCGACGACTGGCAGGCGATCATCGATGACATCCGCGCAAGGCATGAGCTTTGACATAAAGCCCTCGACCACGCTGACCGCATGGCTTGTCCTGGTGGTCGGTCTGGCCACTCTCGCACCGTTATTCACCTCGCTGCCGTTGTTCGCCCGCTGGTCGTCGATGACGGTTATCGGCGTATTCGGCATGCGTCGGGTCCACCGGTATCGGCACCCGCGGCTACGTCGGTTGCATTGGGCGGTCGATGGCGTCTGGAGCGTGACGGATCGCCGCGGGTTCGCCATGCCGGCGGAACTGTTGCACGTCCGCCGGGTCGGATTGGCGATGTTTCTCCGGTTTCGCTGGCGCGGCGGGGCAGGGCATGTGTTACTGATGCCAGACAGCACGTCGACGGAACACCTCCGTCTTTTGCGCGGCCGTTTGAAACCGGCGTGAGGGCCCGTAAGCGTATCCCGGCGAAAGCTGAAGGATATCTGCCCGGTCTACTGTTCCAGCTTGCCCCGACGGGCCGCATCGGGCACTCTGCCGCGCGGTGGCTGCCTTTCGCGTTGGCCCCCTCATTCAAGGCTGCGATCGACAGGTATGTTCAGACCCCTCGAACTTTTCATCGGACTGCGCTACACGCGCGCCAAGCGTCGCAACCAGTTCATTTCGTTCATTTCCACGGTGTCGATCGTCTGCATCGCCATCAGTGTGACCGCGCTCATCACGGTCATGTCGGTGATGAACGGCTTCGATAACGAATTGCGTAACCGCATCCTGGGTGCCGTTTCGCATATCACCGTGTCCGGTATCGACGACACGGTGCAGAACTGGCAGACGGCGGTGAAGACCGCCGAAGCCACGAAGCACGTGAAGGGCGCCGCGCCCTATGTCGAAATCCAGGCGTTTCTGCAGGCCCGCCGGCCCAGCGGCGCCCTGATCCGCGGCATCGTGCCGTCGCTGGAGCCGAAGGTCTCCGACATCGATACGCATATGGTCGAAGGCAAGATGACCGACCTGACCGATCGCAGCTGGAAGATCGCCCTGGGGCGCGAACTGGCCATGACGCTCGGTGTGCAGGTGGGCGACAAGGTGACGGTCGTGGTGCCTCAGTTCACGGCGACGCCCATGGGTGCCGTGCCCAAGTTGCGCAGTTTCACGGTCAGCGGCATCTTCGAGCTGGGCATGCAGGAATACGATGCCAACCTCGCCCTGATTTCCATGGAAGACGCCCAGCGTCTCAACGGCCTCAATGGTCCGACCGGTATCCGCCTCAAGCTGGACGACCTGCGTGCCGCCTGGCCGGTGGCGCAGGACCTGGTCAACAAACTCGGCCAGACGTACCGCGTCGAAACCTGGATGGATACCCACGCCAACTTCTTCCGCGCGATCGACATGGAGAAGACGGTGATGTTCGTGATCCTCTCGCTGATCATCCTGGTCGCGGTGATCAACCTCATTTCCATGCTGATGATGCTGGTAACGGACAAGCAGGCGGACATCGCCATCCTGCGCACGCTCGGCTCGACGCCGCGCAGCATCATGGGCATGTTCATGGTGCAGGGCCTGCTGGTCGGCATCGTCGGCATCGGCGCGGGCGTCGCGCTCGGCGCGCTGCTGTCGTACAACCTGCCGGCCATCGTGAAGTGGATCGAGCACGTCACGGGGCAGAATTTTCTCTCGCCCGACGTGTACTACATCAGCGAGCTGCCCAGTCAGCTGCTCTGGTCCGACGTGGGCTGGGTGGTGCTGGTGACCTTCGCTTTCTCGCTGCTGGCCACGCTTTATCCGGCGTGGCGTGCGTCGCGCACGCAGCCCGCCCAGGCGCTCCGTTATGAATAAGCCCAACGACGATATCGTCCTGCGCGCCACGGGCGTCGCCAAGGTCTATGAAGAGGGCGACCTGCGTACGGGCGTCCTGTCCAACGTCAATTTCGCCCTGCGTCGCGGCGAGACGATGTCCATCGTCGGCGCATCGGGCTCGGGCAAGTCGACCCTGCTTCACATCATCGGTGGGCTCGATACGCTCACGGCCGGCAAGGTCGAGGTGAACGGTCGCGTGCTGTCCGAACTGTCGGACGCCGAGCGCGGTCGTGAGCGCAATCGCTCACTGGGCTTCATCTACCAGTTCCATCATCTGCTGCCGGAGTTCACGGCGCTGGAAAACGTGTGCATGCCGCTGCTGATTCGCGGCGTGTCGATTGCGCAGGCGCAGAAGGAAGCGACCGCGTTGCTCGAGCGCGTGGGGCTGTCGTCGCGGCTGCGGCATCGTCCGGCGGAGATGTCCGGCGGTGAGCGTCAGCGCTGCGCGGTGGCGCGTGCGCTGGTGACGCGTCCGGCGTGCGTGCTGGGCGATGAGCCGACCGGCAACCTGGACGAAGCCAATGCGGCTCACGTCTACGAGTTGATGCTCGAGCTCAACCGGGAGATCGGGACCAGCTTCGTGCTGGTGACGCATGACACGCGGCTGGCGGGGCGGATGGATCGGACCCTTGAGCTGCACAACGGGGAATTGCAGGAGCGCTGAGGTCCGTCGTCGTCCTGTCGGGCGGATCGCCGGGAGGGTTGGCGCCGACCGGGCGCGGGTGCCGGATCGCTCGTCAGATCGTTCTGGCCGTCATGCGCTGAGCGGCGGCTCGGCCGGCTTCATCGGCCATGGCAACCACGGCGTAGTTATGGTCGCCTTGTGACCAGTAGTCGGCCAGCAGGCCGCTGTCTTCACGGGTGCCTCGCGGCAACAGGTGCCGGGCGACCCCCGGGGGCCTGACGTAGAAACTCACCGTGTGGCCGCTGCCGTCGTCATAGAGGACCATGGCCGCCGGACCCTGGTCGGTCGCGAACAGGCGGCCGCCGATCGGACGGAAGCCGGCATCGGCGAGGTCGGGCAGGCGGACGCTGGAGCCGACGCGGCCGGCCAGCCAGGAGCGCAGGTCGCCCTCGTTGGCCGTCGTGATGTCCATGCCCACACCGTGATCCAGCGCCAGCAGGCGATAGGCCTGCATCGCATCGGCCATGGGCTTCATGGCGCCCGGACCCATGCCGCGCGCGGCCCAGCCGGCCATGCCGCCCACGGCGAGACAGAACAGAAGGCTGGCCGCCATGGCCAGACGAACGATGCGACGGCGCCCGGCGCGCGCTCTGACCAGGGCGGGATCGAAGGCCGGGGCAGGGGCGAGATCGCCCGCCAGCAGGGTCCGCAGCTGCTGGGCGTCCTGCCGCCAGCCCTGTACTTCGTCAGCGCGCTCGGGATGACGGGCGAGATACCGTTCCACCTCGCTACGGTGCGGCGAGTCCAGGTGACCGTCGACGTAGGCGTGGATGTCGTGTTCGCTGGGGGGCGTGTGGGTCATTTCAGCAGTCGCAGGGCAGGTGTTTCGGGGACGCCCTCGCCCAGCCGGCGCAGCGCGCGGCGGGCCCGGGACAGTCGGGACATGACGGTGCCGATCGGCACTTCGAGGATGTCGGCTACCTCCTGGTAGCTCATGCCTTCGACGGTGATCCAGATCAGCAGGCTCCGTTGCTCGACCGGCAGCGAGGCGAACGCGCCCAGGGTCGAGTGCGCCACGGCGACCCGCTCGGCCGACGGCCAGGTCGGTTCTTCCCGGCCCAGCATGCTCAGCAGGCGGGCGTAACGGCCGGACCGTCGCTTCCCGTCGAGGAACAGCCGGTACAAGATCGAGAACAGCCATGCCCGCAGACTCTCGTCGTCGCGTCGCGCATGCCATTTCGACAGCGCGCGCTCGATCGTGGACTGGACCAGATCGTCGGCCGCGTGTTCGTCGCGGGCAAGCCACAGCGCGAAGCGCCGCAGGCGCGGCAGCATCGAGCGTAGTGCTTCGTCGATCTTGGGGTCGGACATGCCGGACCTCGGGCGGGGTGTCAGGCGTTAGACGCCCGGTTCGAAGAAATATTCCCCTGACCGGGAATAAAAGTCGTGGACGTACGTCCCACCTTGAGCACGACCACCCTGGAATTGGAGAGATACGCATGCAAGACACCGAGAATCGGCGCCCTCCGGCGCACGTCGGTTGGCGCTGGGCCCTGATCGGACTGGCGGTCGCCGGCTCCGCCGTCGCTTTTGGTTACGTCGGTGGCTGGCTGGCACCGGAGCGCCTGTCGCCGAAGAAGATCGTCGATTCCCTGGAGGCCAATGGCGGCGCGCACCCCGGATACCGTCGCAACCATGCCAAGGGCATATGCGTCGGCGGCTATTTCGAAGGCAGCGGCGCGCTGCAGAGTTTTTCCCGTTCGGCCGTCTTCGCGAAGGAAAGGACACCGGTCGTCGGCCGGCTGGCCATTCCCGGCGGAAATCCCTATGCGGCGGACAGCTCGATTCCCATCCGCAGCTTCGCGCTGCGCTTCGATCTGGCCGATGGCGAGCAGTGGCGCACCGGCATGAACGCGATGCCGGTCTTCCCGGTGTCGACCCCGCAGGCGTTCTACGACCTTCAGGTCGCCACCCATCCCGATCCGAAGACCGGCAAACCGGATCCGGCGAAGGCCGGTGCGTTCTTCGGCGCGCATCCGGAGACGGGTGCCTTTCTCGGCTGGGCGAAGACGGCGAAGCCGCCGGCCAGCTACGCCACGGAGACCTACCAGAGCATCAACGCGTTCTACCTGCGCGACCCTGCGGGTGAGCGCCGTGCGGTGCGCTGGAAGATGGTGCCCGAGACGCCGGAGACCGGCGACGGCTCGCCAGCGGCCGGCGACACCGACTACCTTGCCGCCGATCTTTCGAAGCGGCTTGCGGCAGGTCCCCTTCGCTGGCATCTGATCATGACGTTCGCCGGCGACGGCGATCCCATCGACGACGCCGCGAAAGCCTGGCCGGATGACCGCAAATCGGTGGACGCGGGCACGCTGGTGATCGACAGCTGGCAGGATCAGGCGACCGGTCCGTGCCGCGACGTGAATTACGATCCCACGATCCTGCCGAAGGGCATCGAAACATCGAACGATCCGCTGCTGGCGGCACGTTCCGCGGCGTACGCCGATTCGTACCTGCGTCGAACCAGCGAAGAGGGCCATCTCCCCGGTGCCGCCCGTCCCAAGGAGGCCAAGTGATGAGCCGCGATCAGACGTTCCACCCCTTCGCACGCGCCTTGCACTGGCTGATGTCGATCATGGTGCTGTCGATGCTTTTCATCGGCGCGGGCATGGTCAGTACCGTGGCCGAAAAGCACGACTGGCTGCTGACGATCCACCGTCCGCTGGGCATCGTGATCTTCGTGCTGGCACTGATCCGGCTTGCCTTCCGCCTGACGCATCCCGCCCCGCCGCTGCCGGCGGATCTGCCTCTGTGGCAGAAGCTGGCCGCACATGGCTCGCACGTGCTGCTCTACGCCCTCATGATCGCGATGCCGTTGATCGGCTGGGGCATGCTTTCGGCGGGTAACTATCCGGTGACGATGTTCGCTGGCGTGCATCTGCCGAAGATCCTGCCGACCGATCCCGCGTTGTTCGCGTGGTTGCGCGAGTCGCACCGGTATCTGGCCTGGTTGTTCTTCCTGACCTTCGTTGCGCACATGGGTGCGGCGTTGATGCATGGCCTGATTCGTCGCGATGGCGTGCTGCAGAGCATGACCGGGGGCAAGGCCCCCCGCTGACGCGGCCGCGCCCGGCCTGGGTAGGAGCGAGCTCTGCTCGCGATGGGGGCTCGCCGCGACGTTGGTCGCGAGCGGGGCTCGCTCCTACATCGTTTACGGCAGAATGGGGTATGCGCCTATCCCACATCGTCGTTGTCCTGCTCACCACACTCACCGGCTGCCGCTCGCTTGGTTACTACGCGCATGTCGCGCACGGTCAGGCGTCGCTGCTCGCCGGGCGACGGCCGATCGCGAACGTGCTGCGCGATCCCAAAACACCGGAGAAAACACGCCACCGCCTGGAACTCGCCAGCGAGGCCCGGCGGTTCGCCTCGGCGAACCTCGGCTTGCCCGACAATCGCAGCTACACCTATTTCGTCCAGCTCGATCGTCCGTGGGTGGCCTGGAACGTCTTCGCCGCACCGGAACTGTCCGTTGCGCCTGTCACGCATTGTTTTCCGATTGCAGGCTGCGTCGCGTACCGGGGGTACTTCCGCAAGGACCTCGCGGACCGGGAGGCGGCCCGGCTGAAGGCGGCGGGGGACGACGTGGCGCTGGGTGAGGTCCCCGCGTATTCCACACTGGGCTGGTTCGCCGATCCGATCATCAGCAGCATGCTTTACTGGGATGACGATACCCTCGCGGGTACGATCTTCCATGAGCTGGCTCATCAGCAGTTCTACGTGAAAGACGATTCGTCGTTCAACGAATCGTATGCGAGCTTCGTCGAGGAGGAAGGTGTGCGTGAGTGGCGCACCGCCCGGGGGCTACCGCCGCCGGGCGAGAAGGATGGCGAGCTCGACGGCTCTTTTACGGCCCGTGTTCTTGCGCTGCGCGACCGGCTCGGCTCGATCTATGCGACGCAGGACAGCGACGAGACGAAGCGTGTCGCCAAGGCGGAAGCTTTCGAGATGTTTCGTGGTGACTATGTCGAGTGGCGGGCGACGGTCGCCGGTGGCGATCGCCGGTATGACCGATGGATGGCGAGGCCGCTCAATAATGCCGCGCTGTTGCCGTTTGGGCTTTATGACACGTGGAAACCATCGTTCGCCGCGCTGTTTGAACGATGCGGGCGAAGGTGGCCGGTCTTCTTTGCGAGGGTGAAGGAGCTTGGGAAGAAGGCGCCGGCTGACCGGACGCGTGAACTCGAGACGTTGAAGTCGTCAGCACGCTGACGCCAGCAGGGTTCGCTTCCGACGACGGAGCCAACCCTGCTCGCGATGGACCGGCGGCGACTTACCTGGCAAACGCCGGATAATCCGTATAACCCTCCGCACCGCCCCCATAGAGCGTCTTCGGGTTCGGCTTAGCCAGCGGGTACCCTTCACGCAGCCGGTCGACCAGGTCCGGGTTGGCGATAAACGGACGTCCGAACGCCACCAGGTCGGCGTGCCCGCTGCGCACCGCATCGACGGCCATGGCACGGTCGTAACCGTTGTTGACCATCCAGGTCCCGCCGTGCCGCACCCGGAAGGCGTCGTAGTCGAACGGAAGGACGTCGCGAGGGCCGCCCGTGGCGCCTTCGATCACATGGGTGTAAGCCAGATTCCGTGCTTTCAGGTCGTCGATCACCGCATTGAACAGCTTCGTCGGCTCGGAATCGGCGATGTCGTTCGCCGGCGTCGTCGGCGAGATGCGGATGCCCGTACGGCCGCTGCCTGCCACACCGATGACGGCGTCCAGTACGGCGCGAAGGAAACGTAGCCGGTTGGGGATACTGCCGCCCCAGGCATCGTCGCGACGATTGGTCTTGTCGCGCAGAAACTGGTCGATCAGGTAACCATTGGCGGCGTGCACTTCGACGCCGTCGAACCCGGCGTCGAGAGCGAGTTCGGTGGCGCGGCGGTAGTCATTGACGATCAGGGGAATCTCACCGGCCGTGAGCGCTCGTGGCGCGGAGACCGGTTCCATCCCGTGGGCCGTGAAGGTCTTGCCATCGGCGCGAATCGCTGACGGTGCGACAGGTGCTTTACCGCCGGGTTGAAGGCTGGTGTGTGAAATGCGGCCGACGTGCCACAGCTGGAGAACGATTTTCCCTCCGCGGGCGTGCACGGCGTCGGTAACGCGTTTCCAGCCGCGGACCTGGGCGCTGTTGTAGATACCCGGCGTATCGAGATAGCCCTGACCCTGCGGTGAAATCTGCGTCGCCTCGGATACGATGAGCCCGGCGGTGCTGCGCTGGGCGTAATATTCGACCGCGAGTGCACGCGGCACGCGATCCGGACCCGATCGGTCGCGGGTCAACGGCGCCATGACGATGCGGTTGGCGAGTTCGATGTCGCCAGCACGAAAGGGCTGGAAAAGCACGTTCTGGTCGGTCATGTATGCTCCTTCGAGGTATATCAACCCCTCAGCGTTCGCGAGAGGAAACACAGCGTTCGGGATTGGCCGTCCAGACGGCTACTCCGCGTTGTATCGTGATTCATTGCCCTTGCCTGGCACGTCTCATGTCCTTGTTCACATCGTGGTTCCGCGTCCGCTTCTGGAAGCGGGTAGCGGCGGGTTTCGTCCTCGGCGCGCTGGCCGGCTGGGCCATCGGGCCCGACGCCGCGACATGGTTCGGCCCGCTTGGCACGCTCTATGTCACGCTGATCAAGATGATCGCCGTGCCTCTGGTGTTCTTCGCCGTACTACACAGCGTGTCGAGCCTGCACGGCGTGAAGGATGTCGCTGCCCTGGGTGGACGCACGTTCGCGTGGTTCGCCGCGACGGCGAGTCTGGCGGTGTTCGTTGGATTACTCGTTGCGCATGTCCTGCAGCCGGGACTCGGTGTCGAAGGTCTGACGACGCCGACCGGCTGGCATCCGAAGGACGTGCCCGAGCCGGTGAAGGTGCTGCTCGACATCGTGCCCGCGAACCCGTTCAGGGCCCTGAGCGAAGGGAAAATTCTGCAGG
Source organism: Luteibacter sp. 22Crub2.1 (assembly GCF_900167995.1). Lineage (NCBI taxonomy): Bacteria > Pseudomonadati > Pseudomonadota > Gammaproteobacteria > Lysobacterales > Rhodanobacteraceae > Luteibacter > Luteibacter sp. 22Crub2.1. The sequence continues at coordinate 43,110 of NZ_FUYT01000007.1, read as the reverse complement.
TCATCTTCTTCGCCGGCCTGCTTGGCCTTGCGCTCGTGAAGGTCGGCGAGAAGTCGGCCGGGCTGCGTGCACTGGCGGGCGAAGCGAATGACGGCATGATCCAGGTCACGCGCTTCGTGCTCGAGGTGACGCCGATCGGCACCTTCGGTCTCATCGCCGCGTTGGTGGGCAGTTACGGCTTCGAGAAGCTGCTGCCCCTGGCGACCTTCGTCGGCGCGCTGTATCTCGCCTGCGCGCTGCAGATCGTCTTCGTCTACGGTGGCCTGTTGCTGACGCACGGACTCAATCCGGTGAGATTTTTCCGTGCCGCCTTCCCGGCGATGCAGGTGGCCTTCACCTCGTCGTCGAGCTTCGCCGCCATGCCCATCGCGCTGCGTAGCGTCGTGCGCAACATGGGCGTAAAGGAGGAATACGCTGCATTCGCGGTGCCGCTGGGCGCGAGCATCAAGATGGATGGGTGCGGAGCGATCTACCCGGCGATCTCGGCGGTCTTCATCGCGCAGTATTTCCATCTCGACCTGCAGCCCGCGCAGTACGTGGTGATCCTGCTGGCCTCGGTGCTGGGCTCATTCGGCACGGCGGGGGTGCCAGGTACGGCGACGGTCATGGTGACGCTGGTGCTGAGTTCGGCCGGCTTGCCACTGGAGGGTATCGGCTACCTGGTCGCCATCGATCGCATTCTGGACATGATGCGTACGATGACCAACGTGACCGGGCAGATGGTGGTGCCGGTGCTCGTGGCCCGGGAGCGCGGGATTCTCGATCTCGAGGTTTATCACCGGGCGTCGAGCGAGTTGATCGTGGAGGGTAAGCCGGCGGCGTGACGCCGTCGCTCAGGGCGCGGCCTTTCTCCCCGCCATATGCTTCAGATACGCCACCAGATCGTCCAGGTCGGCATCCGAGAGCGTATCGCGGTCGAACCCCGGCATCTTCGCCTGCGGCCAGTCCGGCGGTTCGCCTCGGCGAACCTCGGCTTGCCCGACAATCGCAGCTACACCTATTTCGTCCAGCTCGATCGTCCGTGGGTGGCCTGGAACGTCTTTGCCACACCGGAACTGTCCATTGCGCCTGTCACGCATTGTTTCCCGGTTGCAGGCTGCGTCGCGTACCGGGGGTACTTCCGCAGGGATCTCGCGGACCGGGAGGCGGCCCGGCTGAAGACGGCGGGGGACGACGTGGCGCTGGGTGAGGTCCCCGCGTATTCCACACTGGGCTGGTTCGCCGATCCGATCATCAGCAGCATGCTTTACTGGGATGACGATACCCTCGCGGGTACGATCTTCCATGAGCTGGCTCATCAGAAGTTCTACGTGAAGGACGATTCGTCGTTCAACGAATCGTATGCGAGCTTCGTGGAAGAGGAGGGCGTGCGTGAGTGGCGTGTTGCGCGTGGGCTGCCACCAGCGGATTCGGTGGGCGACCAACTTGAACGCTCATTCACCGGCCGCGTCCTGGCGTTACGCGATCGGTTGGGCGGCATCTACGGTGGCGAGGGTTCGGACGATGCCAAGCGCGTGGCTAAGGCCGAGGCCTTCGAAGCATTTCGTGGCGATTACCTTCAGTGGCGCCACACAGTGGCTCGCGGTGATCGACGGTATGACCGGTGGATGGCGAGACCGCTTAACAACGCGGCCGTGCTTCCGTTCGGGATCTATGATGTGTGGAAGCCTTCTTTTGCGGCGCTATTCGAGCAGAGCGTAACTGGGAAGTGTTTTTTCTCGGGTGGCTGTTCTAGGAAACAAGGCAGCGCTGGAGCGATTTCGTGAGCTCAACGCCCTTAAATCCTGATCAGCTCAGGGCGACCTAAATTGGATAGCGAAACAGATCATGGCCGACGGTCGGCGCACCTTTCAATAGGCCACGATCCGCCTCAGGCTGCGATTCTAAGCTATCAATGTCCCTGTTTACGTCGATGTGCTGCATGGCGCCCGCGTGCGTTCGTCAGGACTCTAACGTAGAAGCGGAAATGTGATCGACTGCACAATGCCATCGACTCGAAAAGTGAGTCTTCTACCCATTCTTTGTAGGGGTTCGCCTACATCTTCGTAAAATCATTCGTTCAACTTTTTCGATAGCGAATCACCCGTTGTCGATAATTGCACGGGACTTGAGCGGTAGCAGATAATTTCGGTTCATATCGCAATTATATGTGTAGGTTTAGGCCTACAAAGTCGCATAAAAGTACGACTCAGTTGTCTTGATGGCGTTTCGGAGAGGTGATAAATCTTCGATCTATGGACGATAAATATCGATGTAACTGCACTTCCTTCGGGATCAATAGACAGGCAGCCTGTTGCTCACGACAGGTAGGCCTGTGACCCATATCGACTTCACTAGCGCCTCGGAACAGGCATTTTTCCGCCAAGTCGTGCGCGACTATTACAAGGGCGGCGGGTTTATCGTCGACGCAGGATGCTTTCTCGGCGGAAGCACGCTTAGTCTTTGCGAGGGAGTCGATCCGTCGATTCTCGAGGACCGTCTAAATCGTGGAATGAAGACGGTAATAGCAATGGACCGCTTCCTGGCGACGGACCCCTACGTAGTAGATGCACTGACCATGCGAGGAAGAGATATTCGATTCGGTGAATCATTTCTTGACGTCTTTCTCGACCGACTGAACGTCTATCTCCCTTACATCGACGTGAGGTCCGGGGATGTTCATCAAATAGGGCGCCTGTCGGTGCCGATAGAAGTCTTGTTTATCGATGTCGCCAAGTCTCCTGGACTAAACGCCTACATCTTAAAATCTTGGTTTCCTCTCCTAGAGGTGGGATCGGTTGTCATTCAGCAGGACTTTTATACGCCTGCTCAGCCGTGGGTTGCGGCGACGATGGGAATGGCTCTCGACCACTTTGATCTGCTGGCCCCCCGTGTAGGAGAGACAGCATCGTTCATCCTCAAAAAGCCACTTCAAGACGCCAGCCTGCGTTCTATTGGGGTCCGCGCAGGCGATCCGGCGATGCGTTTGCAGGCGTTTGACCGACTTCTGGAAATTGGGGAGTACCAGGCGCGCTACCCGTTGTTGATGATGAAGGCTGTGGCGCTTTCAGAAATCGGCTTCCAGGCTCGGGCCGCGAAAGCGTTGGACGCTGCCTACGAGTCATTCGCTTCGTGTGAAGCGCTTGGCTCACAACTTGACGATAAAGCTGTCAATTGGTTCGCCATGGTTGAGGGCGTTATTCGGCCGACTGACGTCAAAGTCCGCATGCAAAGCGAGGGCGATCTCCGGCGCCACGCGCTCCGGATCAGAACGCGGGCCTTGACGATAACGACTGAGGCAAGTGGGCCTTAAAGGTCTGACGACCTTCAATTAGTTGCGTCGCGGTAGGCGTTAGATATCTAGCCGCATTGTTCGCCTCTGGCCAGCGGGCGGCAGTTCTCTTCCCGATAGCTGGCCCTAAATGCAAGATTATAAGGAGTTAATCATGTTCAAGCTGAAAACGCGTAGTATCACTGTGCTTACGGACGAGCAGGCTTCACTCGTTGCGGGAGGAGCCACCGTAAAAGTGGTGGCTGCAAAAAATGCCATCGCTATCCCCGGAAAGGCCGCAGTTGCAGACGATAGCGCGACAGGCGATTTCTGCGTGAGTATCGGTTGTACTAGCGACAACTGTGATAGTTACGTTTGCACTAGCACTAACTGCGATAGCGATGTTTGCGACAGCTTTGGCTGCGCTTCTGATGACGGCTGCTACTCGGCTGAGTGTGACGCCGACTCATCGCAGTGTCCTAGTAACAATGGGCAGTGTAGCTAACATAGCTCAGTCTTGAGCGGATAATCGGTCCGTGACGACGGGCTGATGCATGATGGGGGTTCGCAGCGGGGATGCTGCGAACTCTTTGCAACCGCGATAAAAACCCCTTCCTGCAAGCGAGGAAGCGCAGATAATTGGCTTTGAGAAATGCACAAAGGTCGCGCAATGGAAAACTCACGCCAGCTCGCAATAAGAGACACGGCCCTCGTCCGCATAGCTACTCTACCTAGCGATGTGCTGCGACAAATTAGTCGCCGAGACGGTCCCGAACTAGACGCGTATCTCAAGGATCTCTTTCACGATCAATATATTGCGGAGGCCATTTTCTTTGCTTCGCCAGGTCTACACGCACGACTTTCTCGCTGGGTAGATGGAGGTCAGGTTTATAAGGGAATTGCTGGAGCGTTCGTGCGGTATATACGAAGAATGGCAGACAGATCGACGCCTTTCGGTACATTTGTATCGGTGGGCACGATATCGACCGGTGCTGATCGCACTGGTATTTCGCTCCCTGAATGGCCAGAGATGCGAATTGAAGCTCGACTGAAGGGTTTTGTTGCTGCCAAACTTATCGACGAGGTTGTTGATGAAAAGCCCGTTAAAAAAGGCCTGATCTTCCGCCTCAACGATACATTCGCTGCGAATTCCGAAACGTTCAGCTTTATCGCTTATAGGGATAGAGGTGAGTCTGGACGGACGTACTTCAGGATAGAGCTTGAAGCGTCTCCCGAGCTTCACGTGGTCATCCGGGCGGCCAGCGATGGCGCAACGTTGGCTCATATATCGGAGAAGCTTACTAGCGCTATCCCGAACGGCGAGGATCGTGAGGAGGTAGAGAAATTTGTCGAATCGCTGATCGAATGTCAGTTCCTATGCGCCGATGATTCGCGGTCAATCACTGATGGGGATTTCTTCGATAGCTTTCTATCAAAAGTGCCTAAAGACCACGAATCCCTGAAGCATCTGCATTCGCTATCGGCTGACCTCGCAGTGCTGGCTTCCTCCTCGCCCGGAAATGATGCTGGTGCTTACCGGAGTCTCATTGCTAAATATCGTCTCCCTGGTTCGGGGGACGACCCGATCATTCAAGCGGATTTGTATGCAGGACCTGCCGATGACGTGAGAACAGGGTCCGTTTCGATTGAGCTTCGATCGCGTATGGAGCGAGCTGTCGGAGCCATGTTTGCGTTGTCCGATCCTCTACCTTGGAATCTTTCGGAATTCGCAAGCGCATTCGTAGAGCGATACGGCGACGGCGAAGTACCATTGCTCGTTGCCCTCGATGAAGCGAATGGCGTTCCTTTTGGAGGCAAGAATCTTCCCACAGCACCGCTTGTGAAGTCCGTGTTCTCAAAGCGCGTGGCTTCGGTTAGGCCAACTCCCGTGATCCGCACTCGCTTCGCACAAGCTATGGCGGCTGACTTTGCAGCGGACACAATGCTTGACTATGTAAACGTGAATTCTTCCGAATGCATGTTGGCTACAGAGACTCCAAAAACTAAGCATGATGGAAGTCGCTACATGTTGGCTTGGTGTGCCCTCTGGGACGAAATAGGTTCCGCTGGGTCGATTACCGTTGTCCCCGAGGTGCGAACGGTTACTCTTCAAGATCCGTGCAGGGTCCTTGGGCGCTTTACGTCAGGGAGCGATGAGGTGCGCGATCTGGTCAACGCCATAAGGTCTGAAGAAGATGACGAGGACGGGATCGCGGTAGAACTCGTGCATATCCCTCAGCTTCGTTTCGTTAACCTGACCACGCGACGCATCAGTGCCAAGTACGCCATTCCCATCAGAACGGCCGCTCCTAGCGAAGCTACGACGATTCCGTTAAACGACATCCTTGTAAGTGTGGTCGGTCGCCGCATCGTTCTTCGTTCAAGGAGTTTAGGAAAGCAACTACTTGTTCGTATGAGCAATGCGCACAACACTAACAGAGATGAGAATCTGATCTTCTATAGGTTCCTGAGCGCAGTGTCTACGCAGCGTTCGGGAAAGATTGGCTTCTCTGCAAGAAATTGGTTTCCCGGTCGACGTTATGTCCCTGGGTTGAAGATAGATGGAGTTATCGTATCCAGAGGAAGCTGGCTATTCTCGCAAGCCGATGCTGCCCTACTAATTGCTTTAAAGGGCGCGGAGAGAGCCGCGATTATCGCGCAGTGGAAGCGTGCCTTTGGTCTGCCTGACTGGTGCTCTGTCGCTGGCGGTGAGTCGGATATTCCTTTCGACACAACAGTCTCATCTGGGCTTCGTGGCTTGGCGGACGAAATCGTGAGGAGAAATGGGGCTACGATTGTCGAGCATTTCCCTTCCGGAATGGTGCCTTCAGTCATGTCATCTCGTGGGCGGCACAGGCACGAAATTTTGATGGTTCTCGACAATTTACGGTACGTCCGTGATCGCGAGGTCGCGCGGAACGCAGTATTTGCTCCGTATTCCCGGAAGGTGCCAGGGTCCGACTGGCTTTACTTCAAGGTATACGCTTATCCAGCGAATCAAGACGCAATTCTTCGAGAGATTTATGGCCGACTACTGTGTAGCTCGCCAGAAAAAAACTTCGAAAAATTTTTTTTCGTGCGCTACAGGGACTCTTTGGGAACCCATCTTCGAGTCAGGTTTGGTGGATCGCCACAGAAACTTGTCGCAAATCTTCTTCCTGCGCTAACGATCCTTCTCAAGGAAATGGTAGATCGAGGACTAGCTTCAGATTTTTCGATGGCTTCCTATGTCCCTGAGGTCATGCGTTACGGTGGGGAGTACCCGAGCCTTGCCTGTGAGGACATTTTTACCATCGATTCTCGCGCATACATCGGCATCTTGAATGTGCCGGGTCAGACCTTTGACAAACGCTGGGAAATTGCGGCTGTCTCCGCAGATCGAATGCTTTCACTGCTCGGCGTTGAGTCGACAGTAGCGAAGCAGGCATTCGCTGCGCGAGCGGCGGCAGACTTTGCGATGGAGACGGCGATGACCAGCGATGAAAGAAAGCGGATCGGTTCCGTCTTCAAGGTGTTCCGTACTCTCCGGAAGGGTAGTGAATGGGAGGGAATGGAGCAGGTCGATAGGCTTCTCAAGGAGCGAGACGAACTATCTGCTCCTAGCTGGAATCGCTTCGTCGACGGAAGTCGGGAACTGTTAGAGGCAGCTTTATATAGCGTCCGCTGGAGTGTTATTCATATGATGTTTAACCGATTCCTCCTAGTTGATCATAGAAAGCAAGAGGCGATCATTTGGGATCTGCTACGCCGGATTTATGAATTCGATCTGGCTCGCGGACGGGCCACAAAGACCGACTTGGTCGACAACGCTGAAACATCCGATTCTCTAGCCGTTATTGACGAGACAGATGCGGCGGATTGCTGATGGAATCTGAAGATAATTCGTCCGGGTCAATTGAACTCTTTCGCCGAGAGGCACTCGAGGCGCAGCGTACACCATGGCTAGGCCATGTTCGTATCGCTACGCCGACATCCCACCTCGTGTGGTCCGTAGGTTCAGTAGTGTTCGGTGCCGCGCTTGTGTTGCTACTGATCTTTGGGAGCTATACGCGGCGGGAGCGTGTAACGGGCCTGTTGCTTCCGCAAGCCGGTCTGATCCAGGTCGCCAGCTGGTCCTCTGGCACCATCGACAGCATTTCGGTGAGCGAGGGGGACGTTGTTCATGCCGGGCAATCTCTTTTCGCCGTGTCGGGAGAGCACGTAAGCCAGAAGCTAGGCGACACGGGAGCAAATGTCTCGATTTCGCTGGAGAGGCAGCGTGAAAGGTTGCGAACCGACATAGTTGGCGCGCAGAGCCTGGCGGATGAGCAGTCAAAAGGGCTTTCCGCGCAGAAAAGATCACTTACCGATCAAATGCGCCAAGATGATGCGCTACTCAAGATCTATAACGCAGACGAAGCGGCAGAATCCGCGTTACTCGGTCGTATGACTGATTTGTACAAGCGCGGCTACGTGTCTCAGGTGCAATTCAATCAACAGCAGTCGGCGGTCTTCGCTGCGCAAGCCCAAGTGCGCACGATAATGAAGTCCAGAGCTGAATCTTCACAGCAGATGGCATCTCTGACGGATCAGCTTGCGCAGGTTCCCATGGCTACGCAATCAAAGATCGGCGATCTTAGTAGGCAATTGGAGCAGCTGAACCAATCGCTGGACCAGAACGAGGCAAACCGTCTCTCCGTTCAGCGTGCCAGCCACGCAGGCGTAGTGTCGTCGATCTTGGTCAAGCAAGGTCAGGCGATCACGAGTGGCCAAACGCTGATGACGGAGGTGCCCGCACTGTCGCCGCTAGAGGCGGTGCTTCTAGTACCTAGCAAAGCGATTGGATTTGTCAAACAAGGGACAACGGTAGCCCTCCACTACGACGCCTACCCATACCAGAAATTTGGCATTCAAGATGGAATCGTGAAGTATGTCTCAGCTAATGCGTTAAGCCCAAAGCAGATATCGGACCTGACCGGACAACCGCTTCCTGCCGAGGCGCAATATGAGGTTGTGGTCACGCTCGCCGAGCAATCTATCCATGTTTATGGTCAAACTCAAAAGCTCGTATCCGGCATGGCGCTCGATGCCGACATCCTTCTCGATCAAAGGCGCTTACTGGAGTGGGTGTTCGAGCCGATCTATGGAATGAGGAAAGATGACCATGCGGATTGATGAGGTGTCGACATCTGGCATCGGCGGAGGCCGCGCTCACGCGCGGGAGGATGCGATGGGCGGTGGTCTGCTGAACTTTGGCCAGCTCAAGCGGCTCCCGACGATCCTGCAGACGGAGGGGGCGGAATGCGGGTTGGCCTGCCTCGCGATGATCGCCAACTACCATCGTAATCACATCAGCCTGGCCGAGCTTCGTCTTCGATACCCGGTGTCTATCAAAGGGTCTACTTTAGATCGGCTGATGAACATTGCATCGGGGCTCGGCCTCTCTTCGCGCCCTGTTCGCGTCGAGCTCTCGCAAATGAATCAGCTTCACACGCCCTGCGTTCTTCACTGGAACCTCAATCACTTTGTTGTTCTTAAAGGAATACGGAAAGGTAAGGCGCGAATCCACGATCCAGCGGTCGGCGATCGATCAATCACGCTCGATGAATTGGGAAGCAGCTTTACTGGTGTGGCTCTTGAGTTAGCGCCGGGTCCCGAGTTCAAGAGGAAGCCTGCAAGGGAGCCGCTTTCGCTGCGCGCGCTCTCGGGATCGATTCAGGGTATCGGTAGGGCGCTTGGACAGATATTTGCGATGGCAGCCGTTCTCGAGTTGCTCGCGCTCCTGGCTCCGCAATTTATCGAGATTGCCGTAGATCAAGTGATGTCGGATCGAGACATCGGGTTACTCACCATACTTGGAATGGCCTTCTCGTTAATCCTTGCTGCTCAAGTGTGCATTACCGCGATGCGAACTTGGACAGTGACCTGGATCGGTACGCAGTTCAATCTGGCTTGGAGTGGAAACGTTTTCCAGCATCTTCTAAGGCTTCCTCACGATTATTTCTTGAAACGCCATCTTGGCGACATCGTCTCCCGATTCGGTTCGATCACAACGATACAGCAGACAATTACGACCAAGTTCGTCGAAGCCATTCTCGATGGAATAATGGCGGTTGTCACGATCATCATGCTCTATGTCTACAGTCCAATATTGGCGACAGTCACGTCCTCGTCAGTGTTCGCCTACGGCGTACTTCGACTTTTGTATTACCGGGTTTTCCGGGAGTCGAATCTGTCGCAGGTGGTAAACATGGCAAGGCAGCAGGGAACCCTCATGGAATCGATGCGGGGAGTCCAGACGCTCCGTATCTATAATCTCGTGCCAAGCCGCACGGCTCGTTTTCTGAACCAGACCGCCGATGTACTGAATGCATCGATCTTCGTGCAGAGGCTCACGATGATTTTCGACGCCATTAATGCACTGCTGTCGGGAGGGCAGCGCATCGCTGTAATCTGGGTGGGTGCGTGGTTGGCGAGTGACGGGAAGATATCTGCCGGAATGTTGATGGCCTACCTTGCGTACGCGGAGCAATTCACGACAAGAGCCATTGGTTTCATCGACTACAGTATTCAGATAAGACTTCTTCGTATACAGGGAGAGAGGCTCGCTGACATCGTTTTGACGCCGATCGAAGAAGACGTGAGCGGGAACTATGTTGGGTCGCTGGAGCATGCGTCGGTCTCGATGCGGCAGGTAAGCTACCGGTACTCACCATCGGACCCTTGGGTGCTTAAAGACTGCGATATGCACGTCAATGACGGCGAGTTCGTCGCGATTGTTGGGCCCTCGGGCTGTGGAAAGAGTACGCTTGCCCGGCTGATCCTCGGCCTTCTGGATGCTGATAGCGGAACTATCTCATTTGGAGGTGTTGACATGCGCCATCTTGGGAAGCAATCAGCGCGCGAGATCATTTCCAGCGTTATGCAGGATGATCAATTGTTTTCTGGAACGATCGCGGAGAACATCAGCCTTTTTGATCCTAACGCAACGTCAGAGGCGATCGAGGCCGCCGCTCGCTCTGCACAGATCCATGATGACGTACGACGCATGCCGATGAGTTATTTTTCGCTGATCGGGGACATGGGATCGTCTCTCTCGGGTGGACAGCAGCAGCGTCTTCTTCTTGCGAGGGCGATTTATCGTCGACCGAGAATACTTATTCTCGACGAGGCCACGAGCCAATTGGACATTCTTCGCGAGCGGGCCATCGCGGAACATCTTCGTGAGATCAAGGTGACACGGATCGTGATAGCTCATCGACCCGAGACAATTCGGTCAGCGGACCGGGTGCTTGAGCTACGGGACGGACGGCTCGTGGAAGTAAGTAATTGCTCTATGTCGGAGATCGGTGGATGACAGTTCAATCGCCTACACGGCAGCAACCGGTGGAAAGCTCAGAGACACCGGTTCTATCTCTTCTTGAGGGAGACTCGCGACTACGAATTTCCGAGCTGGTCACGGAATGTGTGAGCAACATCCCGTGCCCTGGAAGCTATGCGTCGCCATCTCTCAGTCACGGAGCGGCTACGTATGCAATGTTCCTCCATGAGGCGGCTAGTTATTTGGGACAGCCTAGGCTACATGCACTCGCTGTTGAGCATCTAGCCTTCGGTGTCGAACTATCGAATGAAAGTGCGTCATCGACCTCGTTGTACAGGAGCATATCGGGCCTAGGGTGGACTTTAAGTTCTGTGGTAGGACGGTCTGAAGACGTTGACGGCTTCCTGCGTGACGTAGAAAATTTGTTACTTGACGCTCTTAAGACGGCACCAGAATCAATGTCAATTGACCTGATCAATGGCGTTGCAGGGATGATGGTCTTTGCTCTTCGAAGCGTTACTCATACCGGAAACGTATCGCTAGTTTCGGCTCTATCGCACTGGTACGTGAGACGCTTTTCGTATTGGATTACGGACGCGGAGCGGGAGTTTTCAGCAAGCTCTGTTGACTCAAATCTTGGACTCGCCCATGGTCTTCCAGGGATTCTGTCGGTATTCTCAAGAGCCGCGGCCGAGGGAGTGCTCTCAGAAGAAGCCCGTGAAGTCACGGCGTCGGGGTTCGAATACGTCGACCGTTTTGTTATTGAGACGAGGGATCGTCATGCATATGTGGCCAACAATCAGGCGTCGGTTGAGCCGGCACGGCTCGCATGGTGCTACGGAAATCTTGGGAATATCTTCTCATTCTTGCGAGGAACCTCGATGGTTCCGGCGCTGGCAGCGCGACCGGAACAGCTGCTTTCTTATGCTTCGCGACAGTATGGAACGCCACTTTCCCGACTTAACGACCTTACGCTCTGCCACGGGCTTGCGGGGGCGTCACTGCAATTCGATCTTGTATCGCGAGACGACCGTTTTAACGAGCAATGCAGGGGGATGGCTTCGATGCTTGCGAAACGGTCGACTGCGACGCTTTTTGAGCGATACAGCGCCGAAGGATCTCAAAATGCCGATGCTGACGATCGGCGCACTCCGAGAGGCGGGATGTCCTTTCTTGAGGGATGGCCTGGTATATGCCTTGCTCTGATGGCTGTCGACGGAGTTGATCGACCGGATTGGCTGGAGTTATTGGCCCTATGACAGTGGTAGTTCCTGACGTAGCCTTGCGTCTACGTAACTTTGTTCGGCGTTCGATGCGAGCTCGATTCAGCGGCGCGAAGGCATGTCTATTTTTTGGCTCAGCGGTGCGAGGTGACGTCGGTGCTGAATCGGATCTGGATGTGATAGTGATTCAGCCGGAGAGCATCGCAAGCTATCATGAGCACTATCACCTGGCCGGATTTACGTTCGATGTCTTTGCTCTTACGGAGAGTACTCTGGTAGGGATGCTGAGGGGACAGGAATTAGGGCATGTGGATTATTTCGAACGTGCCATCAGAGATGCAGTAGTGCTGTGGGACGACGATGGTGTGGCGGCGAGATTTGTTGATAGGGTTGAAAAAAATGGCTTGGCGCGACGACCGTTTCAAGACTGGATGCCGCATAGATTGACGATAACGTCCTTGTTAAAGGATGCGAAGAGCGGACTTACTGATTTTCACGCGTCGGCTGCATGCAGTGACCTGTATATTGAATTGGTTCGCGTATGGATCCTAAAGCGAGGATTTTTGCTTGGTTCTGCAAAGCACATGGTTGATTTGATGTATAGGGAGGACGCGGGTCAGTGTCAGTCGCTTCATCATGCTTTTCGTCTTGCTCTAGCGGGTGACGCCGCAAGCTTTCATAATCTTGCTGAGGAGATGCTTGCCCGGATTGGTGGTCCGTTTTTGCACGGCGAGCGGCTCTACATGCAAGCAAGCCACCGCGGTATTCGATAGTTCCGAAATCTTCATAGTCACAGTAGAGCTCTTATGGCGAGTGAAACCCAGGATTTCGGTAAATTGATCGATTTAAGCGTAAAAAGATCATAAGGAAGCTCTATGTCCGTTCGCGCTGGTTTATCGAATTACTTGCTTTCGCGTTTGTTCGCGCCCCTGGTGCTGGTTTTTTTTATGTCGTCGTCGGTGGTCGAGGCGGGTATTGTGCATTCGCAAGAGTGGTTTCCGATCAATAAGTCAGCTGGTTATGCGGTGGTCGCATCCGGGGTGATCGAGGCTAACGAAGGTGCGGACGTATTCATCGATGCGGTAAATGGTCCGGGCGAGCCTTCGGGGGGATCGACGTTGATCGATGCCACGCCCTATGCTGGACGGACGATTACACTGAGTGCAGACGTTGAGGTCGAATCCGCGGGCGCATCCGCCAGTTTGTGGATACGCGCGGATTCTGGCTCATCACGCGTTGAGTTCGTTAATACTGGGACGGCCCCTGTACAAAGGTCAGATGGAAATTCTCGTCGTGACCTAACGATGGATGTGCCGACCAAGGCGACCAAGCTCTTGATCGGGGTGCTGTTGAACAAACAGGGTAAAGCTCACTTCCGTGCCCTCAGAATCGTTGTGTCGGGCAAGCCAATGAGCACCGTCAAGCCGCAGAGTGTGCTCGAGGCCGCGGTCACTATCGTGAAGCAGCACGCGCTTAATGCCGATAAGATCGACTGGCCGGTAGCGGAGGCTGACGTTCGGACGCAGGCGATGGGTGCTGTGATACCGGTAGACGTTTATCCAGCAATTCGGAGCCTTTTGGCGCGCTTGGGGGATAGTCACAGCTCGCTTAGCGGCCCGTACCAGGCAAAGGGGTTGCAAACTGGCGGTCTTCCGTCCGAGCCCGCCGAAGTAAATGCGATCAGCGACTCTTTGGGCTACGTTAAAATGCCGGCATTTAGGGGCATGGATAAGGACAAGGGGGAAGCATTTTCCTCAAAGCTTCGAGGCGAAATTCTCTCGCTGGGTGGTCTTCGTGGATGGGTTGTCGACCTGCGCTCGGATTCTGGTGGCAACATGTGGCCGATGCTTGCGGCTCTTGAGCCGCTACTCGGAAGTGCGGAAGTGGGAAGTTTTGTCTCCCCCGGTAAGACGGTTCCGTGGTTCGCGCGTAGCGCGGGTGTGCATGCTGCGGAGTCGCCTGCCCTCTTTGTAAGTGTGCCTGTGGCTGTTCTGATCGGGCCTCAGACGAGTAGTTCAGGAGAAGCGGTGGCAATTGCTTTTCACGGCCGCCCCAACACCCGCTTCTTTGGCTCTGCCACATCCGGGCATTCCACCGCAAACACGGAGTTTCCTCTTCCCGATGGGAGTGTGCTGCATCTGACTACCGCTGCTGACGCCGATCGGAACGGCTTTGTGTTCGGGGACAAAGTCATACCAGATTTTCCGACGGAACATGGTACGGATGAGGAAGTCCTGCATGCTGCGGTGGAATGGCTCGTGAGCGGTGGTGGGCGCGCGCCGGGCAAGATGCGTTTGGCATCCGCCGCTGAAGGCGTGCGGTGATCGATCGCAATACATGACCCCTCAGCGTTCGCGAGAGGAAACACAGCGTTCGGGATTGGCCGTCCAGACGGCTACACCGCGTTGTATCGTGATTCATTGCCCTTGCCTGGCACGTCTCATGTCCTTGTTCACATCGTGGTTCCGCGTCCGCTTCTGGAAGCGGGTAGCGGCGGGTTTCGTCTTCGGAGCGCTGGCTGGCTGGCTCATCGGGCCCGACGCCGCGACGTGGTTCGGCCCGCTCGGCACGCTCTATGTCACGCTGATCAAGATGATCGCCGCGCCTCTGGTGTTCTTCGCCGTACTACACAGCGTGTCGAGCCTGCACGGCGTGAAGGATGTCGCTGCCTTGGGTGGACGCACGTTCGCGTGGTTCGCCGGGACGGCGAGTCTGGCGGTGTTCGTGGGATTACTCGTTGCGCATGTCCTGCAGCCGGGACTCGGTGTGGGGTTTATCACCGGGCGTCGAGCGAGTTGATCGTGGAGGGTAAGCCGGCGGCGTGACGCCGTCGTTCAGGGCGCGGCCTTTCTCCCCGCCATATGCTTCAGATACGCCACCAGATCGTCCAGGTCGGCATCGGAGAGCGTATCGCGGTCGAACCCCGGCATTTTCGCCTGCGGCCAGTGACGCAGGTCCTGCGGGTTGCGGACGAGTACGCGGAACAGGTCGTCGCGCAGGTATTCGGTCGGGCTGTGCGGGACATTCAGATCCGGCCCGAGTTTCGCGTCGCCCTGGCCATTGAGCGTGTGGCAGGTGATGCAGTCGCGCTGGAACACCGCGAACCCTCGCATCACCGGATCGCTGGTGGCAAGGCCGGGCGCCGGGCGCATCTTCGGGAACCGGGACGCCGGGTCCGCCAGCACGCGGATCGTCGCCACCTGATAGGGCCACTGCTCGGAGCCGACGTGGCCCGCCTCCGGATGCAGCCAGACCAGGTAGAACGGGCCAGCGCCTGGCTTGTCGGGGCCCAGCTTCGGCCAGGGCGCGTCGGCAGGCTCGATCGCCAGCCAGGCCTCGGCGCGGGCCTGCAGCGCCAGCGCCGCGGGAATCTCGGCCGCGAAGCCGTCCAGGGCGACGAACTGAAGATGCGCCGCGGGATCCACCCCGCCCAGCAGGGCCTTCAGCGGTATGGCCCGATAATGCATGGTCGCGTGGTACGACACGTCGCCAGGCACGTCGATGGCGCGCACGTCGGGCCGGCCCAGAAGCTGCTCCGTGGTGATCCGCTGAGGCCCCTTGCCCGTATCCAGGGTCAGCGTGGCCGCCTGAGTGAGCGAGGCGGTGAGGAGCAGGGCAAGACCGATGAAAGCGCGCACGGGGAATCCTTGGCGGTTGTACCCTCGGATTATCCCCTCATCGTCCCCACCTCGGGGGATCGACCCGATCACGGATTCACCATGGCCGACACCACCGTTCCCCGCTTCTTCGAACAGTTCCCGATGCAGAAGGTGGTCGATACCGCCCTCGACGCCGAGCTGGCGACCGACGACAACCGCATCGCGATCCTGTTCCTGTGGGGGCGCGATTGTCCGAACTGCGACATCGCCAAGCGACAGATGCTGCTTACGCCCGAAAGCTTCAGCTGGCCGCAGGTGCGCTGGCTGCACGACAACGTCTATGACGATCCGACGATGGCCACGCGTTTCGGGCTGCATGGCATTCCGGCGTTCTTCCTCTTCCATCGCGGCCGGAAGCTGGGACGGATTACGTCGTGGCCCGGTACGGAAGCCTTCGTGGACGCGGTCGACAAACAGATCGGGCTGACCGGGGCGAGCGCATGATCGTCACCTCGCTGCTGGACACCGACCTCTACAAGTTCACGATGATGCAGGTGGTGCTGCATCAGTACCCGGCGGCTCAGGTGGAATATCGCTTTCGCTGCCGCACGCCGGGCGTCGATCTGGTCCCGCTGATCGGTCGTATCCGCGAGGAGCTCGACGGCCTGTGCGCGCTGCGCTTCACCGACGCGGAACTGGATTATCTGCGTGGTCTGCGCTTCATCGAGAGCGACTTCGTCGACTTCCTCGGTCTCTTCCACCTCAACGCCAAGTATGTGTCGGTCGCGCCCGCGGCGGAGGCCCATGGCGAGATCGATATCGTGATCGAGGGCCCGTGGCTGCACACGATCATGTTCGAGGTGCCGCTGCTGGCGATCGTGAACGAGCTGTACTACCGCGCGACACAGCCGGACATCGATCTGACGGAGGGCAGGGCGCGCCTGGAGGCGAAAATCGCGCTGCTGCGCGACACCCCGGGCTTCGAGCGCGTACGCATCGCCGACTACGGCACCCGTCGTCGGTTCTCGCAGGCATGGCATGAGGAGATGCTGGCGACGCTCGCCAGGGGGCTGGGTCCGCAACTGGCGGGTACGAGCAATGTGTGGCTGGCGATGCGGCAGGGTCTTGTACCCATTGGCAGCATGGCGCACGAATACCTGCAGGCGTTTCAGTCGCTGGGGCCGCGTCTGCGCGACTCGCAGACCGCCGCGCTGGAGGCGTGGGCCCGCGAATACCGTGGCGATCTCGGCATCGCGCTTTCCGACGTCTACGGACTGGAGGCGTTCCTGCGTGACTTCGACATGTATTTCTGCAAACTGTTCGACGGTGCGCGCCACGACTCCGGGGACCCCTTCGTATGGGGCGACCGCGTACTGGCTCATTACGTGGCGAACCGTGTGGACCCGCGGACCAAGACGCTCGTCTTCAGCGACAGCCTGGACATTCCGCGTGTGATGGACCTGTACCGTCATTTCGACGGTCGCTGTCTGCTCTCGTTCGGCGTCGGCACCAACCTCACGAACGACGTGGGGCCGGCGCCGATCAACATCGTCATCAAGATGACCCGATGCAATGGTCAGCCCGTGGCGAAGATTTCAGACTCGCCGGGCAAGAACATGAGCGACGACCTGGAGTACGTCGCTTACCTGCGCAAGGTGTTCGATATGCCGGTTCAGAACGCCGGCAGCACGGCGCCGCCGTAGTTCTTCTCGATGAAGGCCTTCACCTCGGGCGAGGTGAGGGCCGCGGCGAGCTTCTGCACGCGCGGATCGTCCTTGTTGTCGGCACGGCTGACCAGGAAGTTCACGTACGGCGAGTTCTTGTCCTCGATCAGCAGCGCGTCCTTGACCGGGTTGAGCTTGGCGGCCAGCGCGTAGTTGGTGTTGATCAGGGCGAGGTCGACCTGGTCGAGCACGCGCGGCAGCATGGCGGCTTCGAGCTCGCGGAACTTCAGGTGCTTCGGGTTCTCGACCACGTCTTTCAGCGTGGCGAGGCGGTCATCCGGATTCTTCAGCTTGACCAGGCCATGCCTGGCCAGGAGCAGCAGCGCGCGGCTGTTATTGCTGGGATCGTTGGGGATGACGACATCGGCGCCGTCCGGCAGCTGGTCGATCGAGGTGAACTTCTTCGAATACGCGCCGAAAGGCTCGATATGCACGCCCACCACCTTGACCAGGTGGGTACCGCGCTCTTTATTGAAAGCGTCGAGATACGGCTCGGTCTGGAAGAAGTTGGCGTCGATCTGCTTCTGCGCGACCTGCATGTTCGGCTGGACGTAATCGGTGAACACCTTGATCTCGATGTTCACACCCTCCCGGGCCAGCAGGGGCTTGATCTCCTTGAGGATCTCCGCATGCGGCACGGGTGTGGCCGCGATGGTGAGCGTCGCCGAAGGATCCGCCTTGCCGCCGTCCGCGCTGCCTGAACAGCCCGCGACGAAAACGGCGAGGGCGGCGGTAAGGGGCAGCAGGTACTTCTTCATGATGGACGTCCGTGGCGGATGGTGCGGTGCGCCAGCATAGACGTCCATACCGCCGTATGCAAAGAACGACTCAGCGACGGGTATAGCGAAGCACCAGGCGGTCGCCCAGCGACTGCAGAATCTGCACCAGCACCACGAGCAGGGCCACCGTGACCAGCATGTAGTCGGGTTTGTAGCCGTTATAGCCGTACTGATAGGCCAGGGCGCCCAGACCACCCGCGCCCACGATACCGCCCATCGCGGTATAGCCGACCAGGGCCACGGCGGTGACCGTCGTCGCGGCGATCAGCCCCGGACGTGCCTCGGGCAGAAGTACGCGCGTGACGATCTGGATCGTCGTGGCGCCCATGGCCTGGCTGGCTTCGATAACGCCGCGCTCCACTTCGCGCAGCGCGGTTTCCACGAGACGGGCGAAGAACGGTGCGGCGCCGATCACCAGCGGCACGATGGCGCCGCGGATGCCGATGCTGACGCCCGTGATCGCCTGAGTCAGCGGGATCAGCAGGATCATCAGGATGATGAAGGGGATCGAGCGCAGGACATTCACCACCAGCGACAGCGCCGAGTACAGTTTTGGCCGGGCGTGGAGCTGGCCGCGGGCGCTCAGGAACAGCCAGATACCCAGTGGCAGCCCCAGCACCAGCGTGAACAGCAGGGAGCCGCCCAGCATCAGCAGGGTGTCGACGCAGGCCTGGCCGATTTCCGGCCAGTCGATGTTGGGAAACAGGGTCTGCATGGGGCTCATCGGGCCACCTCCTCGATGTCGACGCCCGCGGCGCGGATCTGCGCCAGCGCGTCCTCCAGACGTTCGCCGTTCATGGCCAGGGTGAGCTGGCCGTAAGGTGTGTCCTTGATCCGGTCGACGCGACCGGAGAGCAGGTTGTATTCGATGCCGGTATCGCGCACCACGCGAGAGAGCAGGGGCGAGTAGGTCGCGTCGCCACGGAACGAAAGGCGGAACAGGCGCCCGTCGACACCCGGGAATTCCGGACCGCGGCCTTCACGATGGTCGGCTTCCGCGACGAAGCGTCGTGTGGTGGGATGTTGCGGATGCAGGAAGACATCGGCGACATCGCCGACTTCCACGACGCGTCCCGCATCGAGCACCGCGACGCGGTCGCACACGCGACGGATCACGTCCATCTCGTGTGTGATCAGTACGACGGTCAGGTTGAGGCGACGGTTGATGTCGGCCAGCAGTTCCAGCACGGATGCCGTGGTCTGCGGGTCGAGCGCGCTGGTCGCTTCGTCGCAAAGCAGGATGGATGGCTTGCTGGCCAGCGCGCGCGCGATGCCGACGCGCTGCTTCTGGCCACCGGAAAGCTGTGCGGGGAATTTCCGCGCATGTGCGGTGAGACCCACCAGCGAAAGCAGTTCGTCGACGCGTGCGGCGATCTCGGCGTCGCTCATGCCACCGTGCAGGCGCAGCGGGAACGCGACGTTGTCCGCCACCGTCCGCGACGACAGCAGATTGAAGTGCTGGAAGATCATGCCGATGCCCGCGCGAAGTCGACGCAGGTCGGCACCCTCGGCGTGCGTGACGTCACGGTCCTCGATGAAGACCTGGCCGGCGGTGGGCCGTTCGAGCAGGTTGATCAGGCGCAGCATGGTGGATTTGCCGGCGCCGGAATGACCGATGATGCCGAACACCTCGCCGCGCTCGATGGTGAGATCGACGGGCTCGAGCGCGGGGACGAGCGCTCCCTCGACACGATAGGACTTGGAAGCGGCGGCAAAACGGATCACGGGGCGTCAGGCTCCAGCCGGAAAGACGTCCATGGTAGCCCAAGCCAGCCCATGGCCGGAGCGGCCGGCGTAGACTTGGCGGGTCCATTCCCTTTCAAGGAAAGCCCGCATGACCAGCATCTATGATTTTTCGGCCCGCGATATCGACGGCAACGAGCGGTCGCTGGCGGAGTTCAAAGGCAAGGCCTTGCTGGTCGTCAACGTGGCTTCGAAGTGCGGCTTCACGCCGCAGTACAAGGGCCTGGAGTCCCTGCAGAAGGAATATGCCGCGCGCGGCTTCGAGGTTCTGGGTTTTCCGTGCGATCAGTTCGGTCATCAGGAGCCCGGCGACGAAGCCGAGATCCGCAACTTCTGCTCGCTGACCTATGACGTCAGCTTTCCGATGTTCGCCAAGGTCGAAGTCAACGGTGAGCATGCGCATCCGCTCTATCGGTGGCTGAAGGCGGAGAAAAAGGGCTTGCTGGGGACCGAAGGCATCAAGTGGAACTTCACCAAGTTTCTGGTGAATCGCGAGGGGCAGGTGGTCGAGCGCTACGCGCCGACGGACACACCGGAGAAGATCGGGAAGGATCTGCCCAACGTGCTGGGCTGAGGCGGCCGCCGACGGGCATCGCTAAGGGCATTCGCTTTTACCGGTCCGCGGCGCACGGTGCGAGTCGGTTTCCAAGCCGGTCAAAGATGACCCTCGGCCTCCGCCAGCATCACCGCGACCGCGTCGACCTCGGACGAGACCGGAGACACCGTCTCCGCGCTATGCGGCGGTGCCCGGTAGTTGTTGAGCATGATGGCGAACGCCAGCCGTTGGCCGCTGCGGGTCGTCACGTAGCCGGCCAGCGTGTTGACGAAGCTCATGCTACCGGTCTTCGCCCGTACATTGCCCTGCGCAGCCGTGCCGCGCATCCGGTTGACCAGCGTGCCGTCGATTCCTGCGACCGGCAGCAGGTCGCGCCATGCGGCGGCCTGGGGCGAGGCGTCCATGATCGTCAGTAGCTGTGCCAGGGACGCGGGCGTGGTCAGGTCGTGGCGGGAGAGACCGGTGCCTTCGTCGAGCGTGGTGGAGGACGGGCCAATGGCTTTGGTGGATAGCCAGTGGGTGAGGGCTTCGGCGGCGAGGTCTTCTTTGGGGACTGTGGCAAGGTTGTTTCGCCAGCAGGGCTGGCTCCTACCTGAGCCGGGGCCATCGGACGAGTTGGCGGGGGAAGTCTGAGCGCTACAGGCCTCCGCGGTTTCCAGCCCGGTGAGCAGGAAGACGCTCTGCAGGTAGAGATTCTGCGAACGTTTCAGGCCTGCGCGGAGGATGTCCCCCAGGGATGGCGACGGGACGCTCGCGATGGTTTCGCCCGTGGGTGCGGCGACAGGCCAGTGGACGCTTCGTGCTTCGCCATCGACACGGATGCCTTGCCTGATCAGCGCGGCTTGCAGGCGCCGCGCCGCGCTGAGCGCCGGGTCGGGCAGGGACAGGCGGATGCGCTTCGTGGCACCGCCCTCGGCGACGCCGCCGAGCACGTGAACCGTCGACGAGCCCGGCGCCCGGTAAAGCTCCAGGCCGTCCCGTGTCTGGGCGGCGACGGTGACGGCCGCGTCGGCGGGTGCGACGTCCACACCGCTTTGCGAGAGGGCGACCGTCATCGTGTTTTCGTCGACGTCCAGCCCACCCGCCGCCGCGCCGTACGCCGCCTGAAGGTCGGATGCTTCCCAGCCCGATCCGATCGCGGGCCCCGAGAAAGCGGTGTCGTCGCCGATCACCGCACCATCCACGCGGCGGATCCCGCGTTCGCCGATCCGGGCCGCCAGTCGCTCGGCCCACTCGTCGCCGGACAGGGTCGGGTCGCCCCGACCGCGCAGGACGAGTGAGCCATGCAGGCGCCCGCGTGCGATCGAGCCTGCGGCGAGGACATCGGTATGCGTGCGGTAATCCGTGCCAAGGCGATCCAGAGCGAACGCCGCCGTGTAGAGCTTGGCCGTCGACGCGGGCAGTAGCAGGCGCCCTTCGTCGTGCGCGTATACGGCATGCCCGTCCTCCAGCGAGACCACCGCGATGCCCCACGATGCCGCGGCGAAGCGTGGCTGGGCGATATGGGCGTCGATCCGCTCGGTGAGGCTTTCCGCCGCGATGCAGGGGGCGGCGGCCAGCAGGATGGTCGCGATGCCGTAACGGATCAGCGCAACCAAGACGGAGATGCCTTGTCGAGGAAGGCGGACAGTCCGTCCTGCCCCTCGGCGGAAACGCGCAGTTTCGCAATGAGTGCCGCGTTGACCGCGTCGGTCTTTTCCATAGCTTCCGGCGACTGACCGCCCATGCGCAGGGCGAGGCTTTTCGCCTCACGCTGCGCGGCGGGGCCACCCTTGCTCAGCAAGCCGACAAGCCGGTCCACCGCGCCGTCGAGGTCGTTGCCCGGGACGACTTCATGCACCAGCCCGTGCGCCAGCGCGGCGGCGCTGTCGAAGATCTCGCCGGTCAGGAACAGACGACGCGACTGGCGCAGGCCGATCGCCGCGACGACATACGGCGAGATCACCGCGGGGACGAGGCCGAGCTTCACCTCGGACAGCGCGAAGCGTGCGCCGTCGACCGCCACGGCGATGTCGCAGCAGGCGATCAGGCCCACGCCGCCGCCGAACGCCGCGCCGTTGATCCGCGCGATGGTCGGCTTCGAAAGAAATTGCAGCCGGCGCATGAGCGTCGCCAGCCGCAGCGAGTCGGCGAGATTGTCCGCCTCGCTGGCGGCCGCCATGCCGCGCATCCAGTGGAGGTCGGCACCGGCGGAGAAGCTCGCTCCGGCGCCGGTCAGCACGACGGCACGCACGCTGCCGTCGCGGTCGAGCTCGTCGATCGCGGCGGTCAGGTCCGCGATCAGACCGTCGTCGAAGGCGTTATGCACCTCGGGCCGGTTCATGACGAGCCGGGCGGTGCTGCCTTCGCGGGTGAGTTCGACAGATGACATGGGCGTTCTCCGGGGACTGAGGCGCAAGATCATAAACGCCTGACTCCCGATCCTGCGCATTGTGCAGCCTTCGCGCTAAAGGCATACAATGCGAACAGTTCTTATTTGAGTAATCCCAGTGCGCCTCTCCGACGCGCCGAAAGGTGCCAAAGCCGTGGTCCAGTCCGTCACCGATGCCCATCCCGCCGACCCCATCGCCCAGCGCCTGCGCGACCTGGGCTTCGTGTCCGGTGAGCCGGTGCGCCTCGTGGCGCGGGGCCCTCTCGGCGGAGACCCGCTGTTGATCCAGATCGGTTCGACCCGTTTCGCCTTGCGCCGTACCGAGGCCGAGCGCGTGATGATCGCCGTGGACGGTGCCGCATGAGCGCTTCCACAATGCGCATCGCCCTCGTGGGCAACCCCAACTGCGGCAAGACGGCGCTGTTCAACCAGCTCACCGGCGGTCGGCAGAAGGTGGCCAACTACGCCGGTGTGACCGTCGAGCGCAAGGAGGGGCGCTTCGTCGCACCTTCCGGTCGCACGCTGCATATCCTCGATTTGCCCGGCACGTACAGCTTCGATGCGACCAGCCCCGACGAGGCGATCACGCGCGACGTCTGCTATGGCCGTTATCCCGGTGAAGCGCCGCCGGATCTGATCGTCTGCGTGGCCGATGCCACCAACCTGCGCCTGCACCTGCGTTTCGTGCTCGAAGTGCGCCGCCTGGGTCGCCCCGTGGTGCTCGCACTCAACATGATGGACGCGGCGCGCCGTCGCGGCATGGTCATCGACGTGGACGCGCTATCGCGCCGGCTCGGCGTGCCCGTGGTCGAAACGGTCGCGATCAGGCGTGGTGGCGCACAGGCCCTGATCCAGCGCATCGACACCTCGGTGCCGGCGATCGAGCCGGCCGACATCGACAACGCCGGGATCGAGCAACTGCATGCCGAAGTGCGGTCCATTCTCGCCGATACGGTCACGTTGCCGCGAGATACCGCCGCCGTCGACGACGCGATCGACCGCTGGGTGCTGCACCCGGCGTTCGGTCTGCTGATTCTCGCCGGCCTGATGTTCATGATCTTCCAGGCGGTGTTCTCCTGGGCGCAGCCGGTCATGGATGGCATCCAGGCGGGCATCGCCGCGCTGGGCACGGCGGTGACGGGTTTCCTCCCCGAGGACAGCGCGTTGCACAGCCTGCTCAACGACGGTCTGTTCGCAGGGCTGGGCGCGGTGCTGGTGTTCCTGCCGCAGATCCTGATCCTGTTCCTCTTCATCCTCGTGCTGGAAGAATCGGGTTATCTGCCGCGCGCGGCCTTCCTTCTCGACCGCATGATGTTCCGCGTCGGCCTGACGGGCAGGGCGTTCATCCCGCTACTGTCGAGCTTCGCCTGCGCGATTCCCGGCATCATGGCCACGCGCAGTATTCAGGATCCGCGCGATCGCCTGACCACGATCCTCGTCGCGCCGCTGATGACCTGCTCGGCCCGCCTCCCGGTGTATACGCTGCTGATCGCCGCGTTCATCCCCGACCGGACGGTGTGGGGCATCTTCAACCTGCAGGGCGTGGTGCTTTTCACGCTGTACTTCGCGGGTATCTTCAGCGCCTTGCTGGTCGCCTTCGTGATCAAGCGCCTGCGCAAGGATCGCAGCGAGCACGCGCTGATCATGGAGTTGCCGTCTTACCGCCTGCCCAACGTGCGGGACATCGGCCTGGGTCTGTGGGAGCGCGCGCTGATCTTCCTCAAGCGCGTCGGCGGCATCATCCTCGCGCTCACCGTGTTGCTGTGGTTCCTCTCCAGTTTCCCCGGGCCGCCGGAAGGAGCGACGGGGCCCGCCATCGATTACAGCCTGGCCGGCCGCCTCGGCAGGCTGCTCGAATACGTGTTCGCACCGATCGGCTTCAACTGGCAGATCTGCATCGCGCTGGTGCCCGGCCTCGCCGCGCGCGAAGTGGCGGTGGCGGCACTCGGCACGGTGTATGCCATGTCGGGAAGCGACGATGCGGTCGCCTCGCAGCTCGGGCCCGTCATCGCGCACTCGTGGTCGCTGGCCACGGCGTTGTCGTTGCTCGCGTGGTACGTGTTCGCGCCGCAGTGCATGTCGACGCTGGCGGTCATCCGCCGCGAAACCAATTCCTGGCGCAACGTGGCGGTGGCCGCGGGCTATCTGTTCGGCCTGGCATATCTCGCTTCGCTCGCCACTTACCAGATCGCGAGGGCGCTTTCATGAGCACGTTCGAACTGTTTCAGGGCTTCGTTATCGGCGTGGCTGTCGCGGTCGCGGCGTATGTGGCGTTCCGCAAGCTGCTGCCGAAGACGTCGACGCGGGTGCTGGCGCGGGTGTCGGCATGGCTCAATCGCGACGGCAGGCCGGTGATGGTCCGGTCGCTGGGAAAGCGTGTGCAACCTGCCGCGGCGACCGGAAGTTGCGGGGACGGGTGCGGGGCGTGTGGGAGCTGTGGGCCTGTGGCGCCGAAGAGTGCGGCGCAGCCGCTGGAGTTCAGGCCGCGCGGCTGATCAGCTTGCCATGAGCGTCGACGATGGCTGGTCAATCGTCGTGCGGCGCTTCCGTGGCGGCCTTCGCCACGCGCTTGCGGCGCAGCGTCCACCAGCTCACTGAAAGATTGACGGTAAACCATGCGCCGATCAGAGCCAGCGGCCATGCGATCACCGCGGGCCAGAGGATGGCGACGAGGGTCAGCACCGCCGCCGCGATAAAGCCTGCCAGCAACGGCCCGGTTTCGGTATCGCCCAGCACGCGATGCTGCGAGATGGCCGCGCCCACGGTGTTGGCGATTCGCAGGGCCCCCGCGGCGGCGCGGCTCGAACTTCCACCACCGTGACGCGGCCTGGGCGGGTGCGGGGCACGGCTGCGGACGCGCTCGTTTCCGGAGCGGCGGCGCCTGGGATGCAGCAGGATCTCGGTCGCGTTCTCCAGGTCCTTCTCGTACTGCGCCTCCAGTTGCGTCGCGAAGCCGACGTCCTCGATAGCCACGTCGATCTCGCGGTTGCTCAGCCAGCTGGCGATGTTGAGATTGGACGAGCCCACGCGTGCCCAGCGGCCATCGGCCACGGCCGTCTTGGCGTGCAGCATCGTGCCGTTCCATTCGAAGACGCGGATGCCCGCCTTCAGCAGGGGGCGGTAGCCCGACCGCGACATGCCGGCGACCATGGGAATGTCGCTGGTGCCCGGCACGAGCAGCCTGACGTCGACACCGTCGCGAGCGGCGGCGGAGAGGGCCTGCACATAGGGCGCCACGCCGACGAAATAGGCGTCGGTGAGCCACAGCGTCTTCGTCGCCATCGCCGCGACCATCTGATCGAGGCGATACATGCCGGCCGTGCTGGGCTGGGTCGCGATGACGCGCAAGGACACCTCGCCGGCGTGGGTGGCGCCGGCGACAGGCGACAGCCGGGGGTCGTCGGGTAGCGGTTCGCCGGCTTCACGCCAGCTGTCCGCGAAGGCCTGTTCGATCTCGGCGACGGCGGGACCGCGCAGGGCGACGCCGGTGTCGCGCCACGGCGGCACGTCGTTGGCGGGATCGCCCAGCCATTTTTCGCTGAGACAGACGCCGGACAGGAAGCCGACTTCGCCGTCGACCACCAGAACCTTGCGATGGTCGCGGCTGATCCAGCCGAACGAGCTGCCCAGCTGCGGCGGGTTATAGATGCGTACCTGCCCACCGGCTTCACGCAGGGCCGCCCAGAACGACGAGCGTGACTGGCCGAGACAGCCGCCCCAGTCGCCGATCACCGCGACGAAGACGCCGGCCTTCGCGCGTTCGACCAGCGCGTCGCGGAAAGCCTGGCCGATCCGGTCGTCGCGGATGATGTAGTTCTCGAGGAAGATATGGCGCTTGGCGTTGGCGATGGCCTTGAGCCAGGCGTCGAAGTGAGCCTGGGCATCGATCAGCAGCTCGACGGCGTTCCCCCCGATGAGGGGCGCGCCGGCGCTGCGGCTGAGGGCCTGTTCGGCGAAGAGGCGGCTCGAGAAGCCGTGGGTGCGGTGACGTGCGTTCATGGGGGGCGAGTTTATCGGGCCGGAGGATGAGCAGGGGGTGAGGCGGGTCGAATCGCCGGCAGGCGAGGACGCCCACCGCCGGATTGCCGCAGCCAGTCGGATTCCAGTCACACCATTGCGCTAAAATGTTCCGCTATGACCGAAGACCTTCTCAGCCGCCCGCGTCCCGCGGAAGCCGGCGCCCGCCGTCCCAGCACCGGTGTTTCCGTCGACCGTATCCGGGTCGGCGGCGGCGCGCCCATCGTCGTCCAGTCGATGACCAACACGGACACCGAGGATGCCGTGTCCACGACCAGGCAGGTCGCGGAACTGGCCCGGGCCGGCTCCGAAATGGTCCGGATCACCGTGAACACGCCGGCCGCGGCCGCGGCCGTGCCGCGGATTCGCGAACGGCTGGACATGATGGGCGTGTCGGTCCCGCTGATCGGCGACTTCCATTACAACGGTCACCAGCTGCTCGAAGGCGAGCCGGCCTGCGCCGAGGCCCTGGCCAAGTACCGTATCAATCCGGGCAACGTCGGCTTCGGCAAGAAGAAGGACGCCCAGTTCGCCTCGATCATCCAGATGGCGATCCGCTACGACAAGCCGGTCCGCATCGGCGCCAACTGGGGTTCGCTCGACCAGAGCATGGTCGCGGCCCTGATGGACGAGAACGCCGGCCGCGCCGATCCCTGGGACGCCGGCCATGTCGCCCGTGAGGCGCTGATCCGCTCGGCGCTGGATTCCGCCGCCCGCGCCGAGGACCTCGGCCTGGCCCGCGACCGCATCATCCTGTCGTGCAAGGTCTCCGGCGTGCAGGAGCTGATCGCCGTCTATCGCGATCTCGCCCGCCGCGGCGATTACGCCCTGCACCTGGGCCTGACCGAGGCCGGCATGGGCTCGAAGGGGATCACAGCGTCCAGCGCCGCGCTGGGCGTGCTCCTGCAGGAAGGCATCGGCGACACCATCCGTATCTCGCTGACGCCGGAACCGGGCCAGTCGCGTACCGCCGAAGTCATCGTCGCGCAGGAACTCCTGCAGACGATGGGCCTGCGCGCGTTCACGCCGCTGGTCACGGCGTGTCCGGGTTGCGGCCGGACCACGAGCGAATTTTTCCAGGAACTGGCGAAGACCGTGCAGGCACATGTGCGCGAGCAGATGCCCGTGTGGCGCGTGAAGTACGACGGCGTCGAAAACCTCACCCTCGCCGTGATGGGTTGCATCGTCAACGGTCCCGGCGAATCCAAGCACGCCAATATCGGTATTTCGCTGCCAGGTAACGGCGAAGCTCCGTCCGCGCCGGTTTTCATCGACGGTGAAAAGGCCATGACCCTGCGCGGCGAACACATCGCCGACGAGTTCGTGGCCATCCTCGACAACTACGTCGAAACGCACTACGCCAGCCGCGGCGACTGACCCGTCACGCGTTGAATGCGGGGCCGCCGTCATGATATCGGGCGGTTCCCCGCAGGAGATGACGCATGACCTCTACCGTTCCGGTCCTCGACCTCAACGACGGCAACAAGGCACCGCAGCTGGGCTTCGGTGTCTTCCAGATTCCCGACGGCGAGACCGCCGACGCCGTATCCGCCGCGCTGGCGGCCGGCTATCGCTCGATCGATACCGCAGCCATCTACAAGAACGAAGCCGGCGTACGCCAGGGCATCGAACGCTCCGGCGTCGCCCGCGGCGATATCTTCCTGACCACCAAGCTCTGGAACTCGGAGCAGGGCTTCGATGCCACGCTCAAGGCCTTCGATGCGAGCATCGCTAAGCTCGGTACCGACTACGTCGACATGTATCTGATCCACTGGCCGACGCCGAAGCACGATCGCTACGTGGATACCTGGAAGGCGTTCATCCGTCTGCGCGAAGAAGGCCGCATCCGCTCGATCGGCGTGTCCAACTTTCAGCCCGCGCATCTGGAGCGCATCGTGAAGGAAACCGGTGTGGCGCCGGTGGTGAACCAGATCGAACTGCATCCGGATTTCGCCCAGCGCGATGTCGTCGCGGCGAACGCGAAGCACAACGTCATCACCGAAGCGTGGAGCCCGCTGGGTCAGGGCGGCGACTTGCTGAAGAACGAGACCCTCGTCTCGATCGGCAAGACGCATGGCAAGTCACCGGCCCAGGTGGTGCTGCGCTGGCACGTGCAACTCGGCCATATGGTGATTCCGAAGTCGGCGACGCCGGAGCGCATCACGTCGAACATCGATGTGTTCGACTTCGAGCTGTCGGCCGATGAGATGAAGTCCATCGCCGCGCTCGATGCGGGCAAGCGCATGGGCCCGGACCCCGACGAACTGAACTGAGCTTCAGTCCATCGTGACGTCGATCTCCAGCGGATAGGGGGTCGGCGTCTTCGGCGGTTTTGGCAGGGTCCAGGTGGCGAACTGCCCGGCAAAGCAGGTCGCCACCGTCGACTTCGGCCGTACGTCGACATCGCTGCTGCGCCCGTCCGCGGCCACGCGGGCCACCAGGGTGAAGGGGCGGCGGTCGGCCGCCGGCATATTGCTGGCGATGCAGCCCTTCAGCGCGTCCGTCGCGGGATTGCCGATGCTGTCCCACAGTCTGCCCTGCCAGAGTTTCCCTTCGACGTTGTTCTCGAGCATCTTCGCGGTATGGACACGCGTGTCGAAGGCGTTGTCGGTGGCCAGGGCGAGGGCAAGGGCAAGCAGCATTCCAGGTCTCCGAAGCGGGATCGTGGAAGCCTAACAGGGACGCGCGGGCTTCACACCGGAGGGGTTAGCGTGGATCTGTCACGCGCCGCTGTCGGCGCATCGAGGAAACGCCATGCGTCCGCGTCCCATGTTCCTGCTATCCCTGGTCTTCGCCGCCACGGCCGCCATGGCACAGACGGCGACGAATCCGCGCTCGTCGCAGACAGGGAATCCGGCCAGCGCGCCCGCTCCCAAACCGGTGACGGCACCCGCGTCGTCATCGGCGCCTCTGGTCGGCTCACCGGGCATGCTGCATCAGGCGAATCCCGCGGCTGCCGCGGTGCCTGCACGTTCGGAAGCGGGTGCGACGGAGCGCGGCTTGAACACCACCGGGGCTGCAGGCGCTGCCGCCAGCACGGATGGCGCGGCGACCGGCGTGACGCAGCGCGTTCAGCGTGCCAACGCCCATGGCGTCGATGCGCAGGGACATACGCTGGATGCGCACGGCAAGCCGGTCGGTCAGGCAGCCGTCCCGATGCCAGCTCCCGCGACCACCGTTCGTTGATCCGGCGAGGTCGCATGGACTTGCGCCGGTGCGTTACCATCCGGTGAATGCCGACCCATGCGAGGTACGCGAGTGAGGATGAAGCAGGCGATCGTCGTGACCGTCCTCGCCCTGGGGGTCGCCGGTTGTGCGGGCATGGCGTCGAAGGTCGCCCGGCTCGACGTGGGAATGCCCCGCGACGAGGTGCTGGATCGACTCGGCCCGGCCGATTCCGATCGCACGATCATCGGCTACGAGGTGATGAGCTGGCTGGACCGCCGTCCCGGCCGCTTCTCCTTCTCCCATAAGGACTACACCGTTGTGCTGAAGGACGGAAACGTCACCCAGTTCGGTCCGGGGCTCGTTCGTCGTGACAGCAAGACGTCACTGCAGATCGAGACAGGCGACCGCTGAGAGCGACGGACCGCTACGGGCTATATCCATTGGCGGCGTTCGTAGATCCATAAGGCCACATACTCGTGCAGAGCACGAGCGGTCAGGGTGAGCGCACCGCGCGTTGGAATCCATGGTGGCGCCGCGGCCAGCAAGGCATGACGATCGTCGGCGGCCACAGGCGTCACCTCGATACCCTCATGCCGGAAGCATCCGGCCGCCCGGCGCATATGAACCGCCGAGGTCACCAGTAACACATGGCGCAGCCCTTCGGCTTTGAGTATGGCGGCCGAGTTGCGCGCGTTCTCGTGCGTGTTCCGGCTGGTCGCTTCGATGCGCAGATCGCCATCCGGCATGCCCGAGTGTCCGAAACCCTGCGCGAGGTCCATCGCCTGGTCGCTGCCCGACACCAGCACCAGCGGTGCCCATCCGGCTCGCCATAACGACAGCCCCATGCCTGCCCGGGTCGTCGTGTGTGACCAGTCCCCGACCGGAAGCTTGCCGCCGCCAAGCACGACGATCGCATCGGCGTGCCGCGACGTCTCCGCTGCACCGGCCACCAGTCCATCGCGCAGACGCAAGGCCAGTGCCGGCGTCGCGGCCAGCCAGATCCACACCAGCGCGATCGCTGCGAGTGCGCACGCCGCACGCGGACGCCGACACAGCACGAACGCCGTCGAACACAGAGCCAGCAGCAACGCTTGCACGGCGGGATGGAGGAGGCGTGCGGCGATATCCATGTTGGACGCGATCATGGCGTAAAACGCCGAGGATCACCCGTCGGTCGAATGGCATAGGCGGGCTGTTGAATGGACGCGGCCCCCGGTTGAAATGACGATACGGACCGAGCGAAGTCACAGGGGTAGGTGTCCGTATGAAGCGTTGGAATCGCGTCGCCGCCGTCGCAGCCACTCTCTGGCTGACGGCCTGCGCCACCGGGGGAAGCAACCTTCCGCCACCGAAGATGGACGCGACCAGCCCGGTCGTCGCGTCCTATCTGATCGGCGTGGACGACCAGTTGCAGATCACCGTCTGGCATAACCCGGACCTGAGCGTCAGCGTGCCGGTCCGTCCCGACGGCAAGATCACCGTGCCGCTGGTCGGCGACATCGCCGCCGGTGGGCGTACGACCGATCAGGTCGGTGCGGAAATTCAGCAGAAGCTGGTGCAGTACATCCGCGATCCTCAGGTCGCCGTGATCCTTACCGCGCTGCGCAGCCATGAGTACCTGTCCCGTGTGCGGGTGACGGGCGCCGTGCGGAGCCCGATCTCCATGCCGTACCGGCAGGGCATGACAGTGCTGGATGCGGTACTCGCCGCCGGCGGCACCACCGAATTCGCGGCGCCCGATCGCACCGAGCTCTATCGGCACAACGAGGCCGGTGCCACCCAGGCATACGCCGTGCGGCTGGAAAAGATCCTGCAGCAGGGCGATCTGGCCAAC
Source organism: Luteibacter sp. 22Crub2.1 (assembly GCF_900167995.1). Taxonomy (NCBI): domain Bacteria; kingdom Pseudomonadati; phylum Pseudomonadota; class Gammaproteobacteria; order Lysobacterales; family Rhodanobacteraceae; genus Luteibacter; species Luteibacter sp. 22Crub2.1. Next base: position 11,546 of record NZ_FUYT01000007.1, on the reverse strand, counting down.
AACTACCCGGTACAGCCCGGCGACGTGATCACCGTGCCGCAACGCGCGTTTTAAGGGGTACATCGATGAGCGGGGAACTCGTTCCTTTCGCGGGCATGCTGCCCGCACTGATCGGCGAGGCGCGCAGACGGCGCGTCGCGATGGGCGTCACCTTCGCGGTGATCGCGCTGGCCGCGCTGGGTATCGGTGCGGTATGGCCGAAAAAGTACGAAGCATCCACGACCATCCTCGCGCAGGACGCGAGCATCATCACGCCGCTGATGGAAGGCGCGGCGTCGGCGACGGCGAACAAGAACCGCGCCGGCATGGCACGCGACGTGATCTTCAGTCGCCGCGTGCTCGATGAGGTGTTGCGGACCGGCGGGTGGCTGGCCTCTTCACCGTCCCCCATCGAGCGCGACAGGCTCATCGAGAGCATCAAGGCACGCACGAAGATCGTCAACAACCGCGAGAATCTGATCACCATCAGCTATTTCGACTCCGACCCGCGGCGTGCCTTCGAGGTGACCCGTGCCTTCGGCCAGCTGTTCATCAGCGAGAGCCTGCTCTCCAAGCAGCGGGAAAGCCGCGACGCCTACGAGTTCATCAACAGCCAGGTCGAGGCCTATCGCGGCAAGCTCACCGACGCCGAGGACAAGCTGAAGGCGTATCGCGACACCAATGCCGATGCGCGTCCCGGTAGCGATATCGACACCAATTCCCGCATCAGCGCCCTGCGTACGCAGATCGAGAACAACCGCATGGACGCGATGCAGAAGCAGTCCCAGGCCGCGGCGCTGAATGCGCAACTCAGCGGCGAGTCCGAGGTCAACGCCGTGCAGACCGTCGGTGGCATCTACCAGGCCCAGCTGGCCGAGATGCAGTCGCAGCTCGACAAGCTCCTGCTCACCTATACGGACTCCTACCCGGACGTCGTCCGCCTGCGTCACCAGATCGAGGATGTGCGGACGCAGATGCAGAGCGCCGATGCAAGCCGTGCGGTGGGTGGCGGCACGGTCGACCGGATGGTCACCATGAATCCGGTCAACCAGCAGATGCGCGTGCAGCTGGCGACGATCCGCAGCGATGCCGCCGCCGCCTCGGCCCGGGTGAGCGCCAGCGAGTCGATGCTTCAGTCCGAGCTGGAGCGCAGCAAGCGCATCGCCAACTCGGAAAACGTGACCGCCGAGCTGACGCGCGACTACACGGTCAATCGCGACGTCTATCAGGATCTGCTCAAGCGGCGCGAGAACGCGCGCGTCTCCATGAATCTCGACGCCGAGCAGCGCGGACTGACCTTTCAGGTGCAGGACCCGGCCGTGTTGCCACTGGTGCCGTCGGGCCTGCGTTTCATGCACTTCGGTCTGGCGGGTGTCGCCTTGTCGCTGGCGGTTCCGTTCGGTCTGCTGTTCGCGGTGGCGCGTTTCGATCCCCGCGTGCGTTCGGTCGGCCAGCTCGAGCGGGCCACGGGCTTTCCCGTGCTGGCCACCATTCCGTTCTATCCCACGCCGCGCGACCGCCGCCGTGAGCACCTGCAGAACATGCTGCTGGCGCTCATCGTCACCGGCGTCGGTGCCGTCTACCTGCTGCTGTTCTGGTTGAGGATGAAGGGCTGACTCATGAACAAACTGGCCGCCGAACCGATCGAACCCGGGCATGCCGAGCACCCGCACGTCGACCCGCGTGCCACGCCGGGTCACTCCATAGCGCGCATGCGCGAGGCGGACGGGGCGCTGGCGCCGATCGACTGCGAGCGCAAACGCCTCATCCATCGCGAGGAGTCCGTCCGACAGCAGTCGGATGCCTTCCGGGGCATCCGCACGCGGTTGCTGGAAATGGCGGGCGAAAACAACTTCATCACCCTGGTCGTCGCGGTGAGCCCGCGGTCGGGTGCGAGCTTCGTGACGCGCAACCTGGCCACCGCGTTCGCTTTCGACGAGTCGAAGACGAGCCTGCTGGTCGACTGCAACCTGCGCTACCCGAATCAGCACAAGGCGTTCGGTATCGAGCCACGCACGGGCGGTCTTATCGATTTCCTCGAACATCCGTCGCGCGGCATCGCTTCGATCATGTATCCGACCGGCGTGCCGCGGATGCGCCTGATTCCCGCCGGCAGGTCGCGCGAGAACAGCGGCGAATACTTCTCGTCGTTCCGCATGCGCGCCGTGCTGGACTCGCTGCGTTGTCGCTACAGCGACCGCTACCTGTTCCTGGACGGTCCGTCGGTCAGGGGTTCACCCGACGCGCGCATCCTGGCCGACCTCGCCGACTTCGTGGTGGTGGTCGCGGGCTACGGACGCGATACGCCCGCGGCGATCAATCAGGCGGTGGCGAATTTCGATCCGGCCAAGCTGGCGGGCGTCGTCTTCAATCAGTCGCCGTGACGTGGACCGAAGGGCAGGGGGAGGGATCATGCCGGCATCGACCAGGCTCGCGCAGGCCATCGTGATCGGACTCACGGTCGCACCGACGGCGGTGCTTGCCGGGACCTTCGATTACACCCTGTATGGCGGGATCGAGCACAGCAACAACATCGCCTTGTCGTCGGACCGGCCCCTGAGCGAGAACGTGCTGACGCCCGGAGGGACATTCCAGTTCACGCAGCTGGGTTCGACGTTTCAGGCCAACGTGGCGGGAACCTTCGAACACCGTAAGTATCTCGAAAACCACTTCGATTCGCAGACGCAGACACAGTTCGGCGCGCAGGCCAACTGGACGATCGCTCCGGAGCGGCTGGATTTTTCGGTCGAGGACTACGCGGGCGTGCAGCCGGTGGATCAGCTGTCGGCCGACTCGCCCGACAACCAGCAGCAGACCAACGTGATCGTGCTCGGCCCTACGCTGCGCATGCGCTTCGGCGATGCGGCGCGCGGTCAGTTCGAATTGCGGTATATCAACAGCTACGCATCGAAAGTGGATGAATTCGATTCGTCCCGCGGCATGGCGGCTTTTCGTGTCTATCGCGATCTGAGCCCGACCGATCAGCTATCCGGCAACGTGGAGTTTCAGCGGGTCGGTTTCACCCATCAGCCGAGCACGGCCGACTACGATCGCAAAGAGGCCTTCGTGCGTTACACGAGCACGCTGGCGCATTTCGATGCGGACGTGCTGGTAGGCGGGACGCGACTGTCGTTCGACCAGGGACGCAGCACGTCGGCTCCCGTCGTACGCCTGCAGGTCGGCTGGCAGCCGACCCTGCGCAACGCGCTGACCGTGGCGGGCGCTTATCAATATGCGGACGCCGCGCAGGATCTGATCACGACGCCGGGTGCCTACGGTGCGGGCCTGACCGCCGACCGCGCCGAAGCGATCGATCCGTTCGCCAACACGGGCGGACTGGGAAGGGGGGCGACCGGCACGGGCATCGGCGTGGGCAGCGCGGTGATCGGCTCGGAGGTGTACAAGGAGCGCCGTCTCGAAGCGACCTGGAACTGGCGCGGTGAGCGGCTGACCATGACGGTGTCGCCGGCCCTGAACAAGCTGAGTTATCTGGACGACCCCACCTTCGATCAGACGGGACGCGGGCTGAGCGTGGGTATCGGCTACCGGCTCAACCCCACGCTGACGCTCTCGGGCTTCGCCACCTATGACCGCGTCACCTACGACACGCTCAGCCGTAAGGACAACACGGTCCGGCTGGGCCTGGATCTGGGCAAACAGATCAATCGGCACTGGAGCTGGCACGCCTCCGTCGCACGCGAGCGGCGTACGAGCGACGCCGTGGGCCAGAGCTATCGCGAGGCGGAATTCTTCATCGGCGTGGTCTACCGGAGATGAGCATGCATGGCGACCTCGACCTGCCGTTCTTTTTCGGTGCCGACGACGGCCTGTTCGGCATGTATCACGCGGGTACGCCGACGGCGCGTCGCGCGTTGCTGATGTGCCCCTCGCTGGGGCAGGACCTGATCCGCTGCCATCGCCTGTATCGTCAGCTCGCGCAAGCGCTGGCGATGCAGGGAGTCCCCGTGTTGCGCTTCGACTACCACGGTACCGGCGACGCCGCTGGCGGCAGTGGCGAGGTGGACTGGTCGCGCTGCGTCGAGGACACCGTGACGGCCGCCGCGGAGTTGCGCAGACGCGCCGGTATCGATCGCGTCGTCGCCTTCGGTGCACGGCTGGGTGGCAGCATCGCCATGGCCGCGGCGGGTCGGGCCGGTTTCACGGAAGTCATCGCATGGGATCCCGTGCTCGATGGAGGCGATCACGTGGCGGCGCTGGACGCCATGCAGGCCGCCCTGCGCGAGGACGGCGAGCGCTTTACGCGACCGCGCAGCCACGCCGATGTGGCTGAGCAATGGCTGGGCTTCGACATCGGCGACAGCTTGCGGCGTCAGCTCGGCGCGTTACGCGTCGCCACGCCGGCCGTGCCTACGCTCGTGCTGGATGCGCAGTCGCTGGGTCAGTCCACCCCATGGAACGACTTGCGGCGACTCGAGACCGCGATCCTGTCGCAGCCGCTCATCCAGGCGGTCACCGGTCGCCTGAAGGAGGTCGCGTGATGCGTGAGGAAGCTCATCGATTCGGTCGTGCACGGCACCTGGTCGGTATCGCGGGTGTGCCGGAAGGCGCGCGCGGAGAGACCGGGGTCATCGTGCTGAACGCGGGACTGGTGCATCGCATCGGTCCCTTCCGGCTGCACGTGGAACTGACCCGCCAGCTCAACGCGGCTGGCTACCCGACACTTCGATTCGACATGTCGACGCTTGGCGACAGCGGTGCCACGGGCGGCGGCATGACCCGTACCCAGCAGGTCTGCGCGGATCTCGACGACGCGATGGTTCTGATGAAAAACCGGGCGGGTTGCGAGCGTTTCGTGCTGGTTGGCCTGTGTTCGGGCGCGCAGAACGCACATGTCGTGGCATCGACCGATCCGCGTGTCTCGGGAGCGGTATTCCTCGACGGATACGCGTATCGCACGCTCGGCTACAAGCTTCGTCACTACCTGCCGCGTGTGGCGGATCCCGGCCGCTGGACGCGCTGGCTGCGCGGGCGTCCGGGTGGCGGGGGTACCGACAAGGCGGCACCCGAGCCCGTGTTCGCGGTGGCACCCGCGCCCCGCGATCAGGTGATCGCCGATTTCACCGGCATGGTGGGGCGGGGCATGAAGCTCTACCTCGTCTACTCGGGTGGCATCAGCAACTATTTCAATCACGCGCGTCAGTTCCGCGAGTGCTTTGGCAAGGTGATGAGCCATCCGTCGGTCACCACGCGGTACCTGGCCGAGACCGACCACACGTACATCCTCACCGGCGACCGCGCCCGTCTGCTCGACGGCATCGGCGGCTGGCTCGCCCGCAACTTCCCACCGGCCACGGCCGGGAGGTCTCCATGAATACGGTCCTGGTCACCGGCGGTGCCGGTTATATCGGCAGCCACACGGTGCAGCAGCTGGTCGCGCGGGGCGACCGGGTCGTCGTGATCGACAACCTCTCCACGGGATTCCGCGAGGCCGTGCGCGGCGCGTCCCTGGTCGAAGGCGATGTGGGCGACGGCGACCTCGTCTCGCGGGTTCTGGAAGCGCATCGCGTCGATGCGGTCCTGCACTTCGCGGCACATACGGTGGTGCCGGAGTCGGTCAGCGATCCGCTGAAGTACTACGGCAACAACACCTGCAATACCCGCAACCTGCTGGCGGCGTGTGCGGCGGCCGGCGTGGACAAGTTCATCTTTTCGTCGACGGCGGCGGTCTACGGTGCCACGGAAGCCGGCGTCGCCGATGAAACGACGCCGACGTGTCCCGCCAATCCTTACGGCACATCGAAGCTGATGTCCGAAACGATGTTGCGCGACTGGTGCGCAACGGGAGCGATGCGGCACGTCATCCTGCGCTACTTCAATGTCGCCGGTTGCGACCCGCTCGGACGCATCGGCCACAGCACTCCGCTGGCCACGTTGCTGATCAAAGTGGCGTGCGAACACGCCGTGGGCAAGCGTCAGTGCGTGTCCATCTACGGCACCGACTACGACACGCCGGACGGCACGGGCGTGCGTGACTACATCCACGTCGACGATCTGGCCGCCGCTCATCTGAGCGCGCTGGATCATCTGCGCGACGGTGGCGATTCACTCACCCTGAACTGCGGCTACGGGCACGGCTACAGCGTGCGCGAGGTCGTCGATGCCGTGGCGCGCGCGGGCGGCCATGCGCTCAACGTGCTGGAACTGCCGCGCCGGCCCGGAGACATCGGCAAGCTCATCGCGTGCAGCGACCGGCTGCGCGACGTGCTCGGCTGGCGACCGCGCCACGACGATCTCGACTTCATCGTCCGTACCGCCCTGGACTGGGAGTACCGCCTGGCGGGGTTGCACGCGCCTGTCGCGTCGGTCGCATGAACGCACGTTCCTTCCAGCGTCGGCGCGGCTGGCACGGGGTCGTGCGCGAGACACGGCGGGCGACGCCGGGCGCATCTCAAGCGATGTCCCGCCACGTGCTCATCGTCATCGGCCTTCTGCTTGCCGCCGTCGCGGCGGGCCTGTCACCCGTCAGCGGCGCGTCACCCGCTCCGGCAGGAGCGACCCTGGTCGCGAAACAACCCGGCCCCGGTACCCAGCAAATCACGGTAACCCGCCGCACTTCCGACACGACCCCCGTCCAGGTCACCGTAGGCATCCCTTTCCCACCCGGCACCCTCCGCGACCCCAGGCTTCTTCGCATCGTCGACGTCAAAGGCAATGAAGTCCCCGCATCCGTCGTCCCGACCCTCCAGTGGCACACCGGCGCCGGCGGCATCCGCGCCGTCCGCGTCCAGTTCCGCGCCACCGCCGGGATTTATCGCTTCGAACTCGGCACACCTCGCGCGATGGATGCTCCCGGCTGGCCCTACGCGCAAGGCCTGATCGACGACAGGCCCAAAGCGATCGCCGCGCTCACGCCCGAATGGCTCACCGCCTCACTGATCGCCGGCCCGCAGTCGGTGGCCGCCCGCGACGAAGCCTACGCGCGCTACGTGGATGCGCAGTTCCGCTGGGCGAAGGAACTCCCGGTCAAGGACAGCACCGCCTGGCTCTTCGACCGGCCTTCCACATTGTTCAAAGCGTACGTGCGCACCGGCCGCGCCGATTATCTCGAGGCGGCCGAGGCGAGCTATCGCTGGTACATGGCGGGCATCAAGCGTGACGGCGTTCCAGTCAGCCCGTCATGCGCCGGGGGATGGCTGCCCGACGGCAAACCGTGCGACGTGAAGTACGTCTATATCGAACCCATCCTGCTCGCGGTCGCGCTGAGCGGAGACGACTCGATGCACGACGCCGCCCTAGTCGGCAAGATGGCCGACCTCTGGCACAGCGGCGGCTGGAACGGACCGCCAGGTCCATACCGGCACCCGACTGACTACTTCACCGAGCGACTTGCCGGCCTGGGTCTCATCGAGACCGTTGCCGCGTACGAGCTCACGGGCGATGCACGTTATCGCGATCGCGTACTCGCTCGCGTCGGCTGGCTCGACGAGCAGCAACGACATAACCCCGACGGGCTCGGCGACGACGGCTCCTGGCGCAACAGCTGGAACGTGCATGAAAACGATCCCGACGGTGCCGATGACGTACGCGGTGCCTCGCCCTGGATGAGCGAGAACATCGTGGACGGTCTCTGGCATGCATGGCTGGCGACGCAGGATCCGCGCATCCCCGCGATGATCACCGCCTTCGGGCGTTACCTCGAACGCTACGGGTGGATCGACCCGGCGTTGCTCGTGCATCCGCATGACTGGCGCAACGAATGCTCGGGGCCGGGCGGGCAGATCGCCTGGTACTGGTCGTCATCGAAGGCGACACCGGCAGCCCTGATGAAGATCCAGGAGTCGGAAGGCTGGTACAGCGACGGGCACAACGTCGAACTAGGCCTCCCCGTCGCGGCCGCCTACTACTTCGAGACGGATCCGGCGCAGGCCGCGCTGCTGAAGAAGCGGTTTGCCGCCTTGTCGTCATCCTACGCACCGGCATGCGCCGCCATTTCGGACACGTTACGCCGGTTCAACTGGAACAACCGCGGTGCGGGGGTGGCGCAGTGGATGATGCGCCAGCCGGCGGGTGCGGGGCTGACCGACTCGCTTGCACGGACGTCGCCATGACCCGCCGCCTCGATGTCCTGCGCAGCGTGGGCATCGTCACGGTGTCCACGTACATCGAGTACGCGCTCGGGCTGCTGATGAGTGTGTGGATCGCACGCGCCCTGGGTCCGGGCGACTTCGGCCGCTATGCGTTTACCGTGTGGCTGTGTGGCTGGCTGATCGTCTGCTCCAACCACGCGCTGACCACGTCATCGACCAAGTTCATCGCCGAGGCGGATGGCATGGGCGACCCCGGGCTCGCGTCCAGTCTCGCGGCGCGCTTTTCACGCATCCAGACGTGGAGTTCGGCGAGCGTCATCGGTCTGTTCCTCGTGATCGGCTGGTTGTTCCGGCCCGCCGAGTGGGATGCGTCCCTTCTACCGATCATGGCGCTGGTCGTCGTGGCCGTGGTCGCCAAGGCCAACTACGCGATGCTGGTGGCCATCGGCAAAGGACAGGAACGCTTCGAGCCCGAAGCGGTGGCGACGGTGATCGGCGGCATCCTGGGGATGTCGCTCGTGCTTGCGGCCATGCTCATGCATGCCGACCTGCTATCGTTTGTCGCGCTGTTCGCGGTGGCGTGCCTGATCCTCAACCTGGTCAACCGGCTGGTCTACCGCCGTTATTGCCGGGATTTCGCTTCCGGACCGATTCCTCCCACGCTGAATGCGCGGGTGAACCGCCACCTGAAACTCACGGCCGTGCTGGTGCTGATGGGCTCGTTTCGTGTGGGAACGATCGAGATCTTTCTGCTCAACACGTTCTCGGGATCGGTCGCGGTGGGTTACTTCGCGATTGCGGGCACGCTGACGCGCGGCGCGGTGCAGTTGTTCTCGGTCGGGCTCACGTCGACGCTGCTTCCCTACATGGCCAAGTCGTACGGGGAGAGCGGCAGTGCGCGCGCGGCGCGTTTTCTTGCCGAGGCGACGCGGTTCTACTGGGCGGTGGGCATCGCCATCGCCGGGCTCGGCCTCGTCACGACGCCCGAGATCGTGCGCCTCATGTACGGCACGCGCTACCTCGATGCGATTCCCGCGATCGAGGCCACGCTGGTGCTGGGTGGGCTGCTGTTGATCGGCAACGGTATCGCGGCCTTTCAGACCGTGGTGGACCGACAGGATGACCGTGTACGCATCGCCACCGTGGCGCTCGTCGCCAACGCGGTTCTCGGTGTGGCGCTGATCCCCGTTATCGGGCTATCCGGCGCAGTCGTGACTTACGCGGGGACACGTGTCGTCGAGATGGTGCTTGCGGTGCACTACCTGCGCAAGGCGACCAGCGGCGCGCTGCCGGTGGCGGCCATGGCCCGTCTGTTCGCCGTGGGCAGCGTGGCGACGCTGGCGGCATGGGCGACCACCGCCGCTATACCGTCACGTGTCGGCTTCCTCGGCGGCTGCGCCGTGTTCGTTGTGCTCTACGTGCCGGGTAGCGTCCTGGTCCGTTACTGGACCGGAGACGACGTGCAGCTGATGGCCGGCATCGGCCGAGGCCTCGGTCGGCCGGGTCGCTGGTTGATCCGTGCCCTCGAATTCATCCCGCCGGCAGTGTCCAAGGCCAGCCCATGAGTTACGTCTGTTGCATCGTACGTTCCCTCGAGACCTTGCGCGGCTACCGCGATGAACTGGCCCGCGTCGCTGAACGGCCCGGCGCGGCCAGCGGTATCGTGCAGCATCCGGACTGGATCGCGTATGAGGTCGAGAGTCGCCAGGATGGCACCGTGCCGTACGTGATCGTGGTGCGCGATGCCGGGGGGAGGGTGGTCGGCTATGCACCTTTGCTTGCGATCGAACACACGGCGCGGCTGGATCTCGCGGGGCGGCGTGTGCGCCTCTATCGCGGGGCCGCGTTGCGATTGCTTGGGTCTGGCGTCGTCGCCGGGGAGGCCGAGCGCGGTGTCGTCAGCGTCGCCGTGTCACGCCAGCTGGCGGGCGACAGCAGCGTCCGTGTGGTGCGCGTGCAGGAGGCGGACCTGCCCAATCCGTTTGCGGAGTCACTAGCTCGCGGCGGCTTTCGTACGGTGGCTGCGCATCTGCTGGACCAGGTGCACTGGTCGATCGATCCGCAGGTCTCGTCGGAAGCGTGGCTCTCGGCGATGGACAAGAAGAAGCGGACGGATCTGACCCAGCGTGTGGGCCGCGCCTATCGGAAGCTCGGCGGCGACGCGGCCTTGCGCACGTTCGACCGGCCCGAAGACATGCCCGAATACTGTCGCCTGATGAACGAGGTGTACGCGAAGACCTGGCACCATGCCGACCTGCCGATGGACTGGGAGGCGCCTGAGCGGGTCGCGCTGTTCGGAAGGCTCGCTGCCGCCGGGCAATTGATCGGTCATGTCGTGCTGCGCGACGGCAGACCGCTGGCCTACGTCCACGGTTATCGCCTCGGGGGAACCTACCTCGTCGACGACCTTGGCTATGACGAAGAGGTGGCGAAGGTCGGCATCGGGTCGGTGGCCGTGTTTCAGGCCGTGCGGGCGCTGCTCGATCGTTTCCCCGGCGAGCGGATCAGCTTCGGCTACGGAGATAACCAGTACAAGCGACTGCTGGCGACGCGCGCGGAGGCTTGCGGCTCGTTGTACGCCGTGCGCGCGACCCGTGCGACGGCGGGCTTCCGGATGTATGCGCCGGTGCGATGGATTTACCGGGGACTGCATCGCGTTCGCTCGGATCTGCGGGCACGCCGCAAGGGCTGAATTGGGCAGGCTTGCGATGCTGGCATAGGTGCCAGTGGTCGGCGGCCGGCCCGTTGGCGATTCCGCATCTGTAATGACCCACCACTTCCTGCACAGGTCACGCCGCTAACGCATATGCCTCAGCGGGTGTTTTCATCTTCAGCGCCTGATGGGGTCGCTGATGGTTGTAGAAGTGGATCCAGTCGCCAATCGTGCGCATCGCATGGGTCAGGCTTTCGAAGCGATGTCGGTGCACGCACTGCTCCTTCAAGGTGCGGATGACCCGCTCGACCATGCCGTTCTGCTGCGGGCAATGCGGCGTGATGAACTCTTGCTGCAAGCCATAGCTGCGGACCAGGTTGGTGTATTTTCGGCTGGTAAAAACCAAGCCGTTGTCCGACCGAAGAAGGAAGGGCGCGTTGACCTTGCCCAAGGTGCCGAAGCGGCTGATCAGGGCTTGCTCCAGCGCACCGGCGGCCGTGCTGGCCTTCCCACTGCGCGACAAATGCCAGCCAAGAAGTTCGCGGGTATGGCAATCGATGACCAACGCCAAGCTGAGCCAGCCGTCCTTGCCACCCCAGACCCGGCACAGATCCGTCGACCAGCGCTCGTCCGGCCGGGTGGCGACCGAGGGCAGTGCCTGGATACGTGGACGCTGGCCAATCGGCCGTTTGCGCACCTGCCAGCCCTTGAGCTGAAAGATGCGCTGGACCGTGTTCTTGTTCATGCCAAGCAGGCCTGCGACGGTCCGATAGCCGAACGACGGCTCCGCTTCGATAAGGGCTTTCACGGGTGCGGCGATCGCCTCCTGGATCTTCGGAGGCGCCTTGACCGAACGGTAATAGACC